>JAFWJY010000211.1 GCA_017514525.1 Solobacterium sp.
CGGTGTTGGTTTCATGATGTCCAGTACAGCGTTGCATACTTCCAGGGCATATTCCGGTTCCGTTCCGGTAAAGCTCTCCGGTGAGTATTCAAACCGGAAGTTACCCTCATACTCTTCCGACAGCTGCTTCACCAGTCTGGCACCCTCAACTGCAATCTGCTTGATCTCTTCCTTACTCTTTTTGAATACCTGCTCGCGCTGAGCGACACTGGTGGAGTTATAGAAATGAATCACCGCAGATGGTGCTCCCTTAACGGCCTCAAAGGTCTTTCGGATAATGTGATCACGGCACTGTGTCAGAACCTGCACCGTCACATCATCCGGAATCATATTTTCATCGATCAGCTTGCGCAGAAATTCATATTCGGTTTCACTGGCAGCCGGGAATCCAACTTCGATTTCCTTGAAGCCGATCTTTACAAGCATCTGATAGAATTCGATCTTTTCTTCAAGATTCATCGGGATGATCAGTGCCTGATTTCCATCCCGCAGGTCCACACTGCACCATGCCGGTGCCTTTTCCACATGGTCTTTTTTGACCCAGCTGTCGTAGCCTGCAGGGGCGGGATAATAACCAGGTGCGTACTTTGTTGCGTCCATCATAAGAAATCAATCTCCTTTTCCAAGCCTGTATGAGAGTAAAAAAAGCCTCCGTCTCTCATGACATGTCTGAGAGACGGAAGCTGTAAGGTTCTTCCGCGGTACCACTCTCGTTGCTGCTGGGCAGCCACTCTGACGATCAGCCGTATGGCGAATCGTGTACCAGGTTAACGTTGGTCAATCCGGCTCAGCCTACTGAATTCAGCCTCGCTGCTTAGGGGTGAGTTATTCCGATCTTACTGTACTGTCTTTCACCTGCCGACAGCTCTCTCCAACAGAGTGCATCGTATTTGTCCCCGTCATTGCATTTGTCTATTGCGTAAATTCTACTTGATGAAAAAATCGTTCGTCAAGAAACTTTTTTCAATTCTCAAAAAGAAAATTTTTTCATTCCTGTGCCGTTCCTCGTTTTCCCAATGTCCGTACAATCAGCGGTATCAGGATCAGCTGCAATACAATACCTGGTATTGCATTAATTACAGCTCCTGCCAGAAACGCCTGCATGGTAAAGGCAGATCCATTGATGCCAAGCAGAATGATCTGAGCAATACCCCAGACCAGTCTTCCGCATACCATAGCCGCAAGCAGTGTCAGATAGATGGAAGAATAGCTTTTCATCCCCAGCTTTCTGCTTAACAGGCCTGACACAAGGCCATAGGTCATCAGTTCAAATGCCATACCGACTGCGGACGGAAACATTACCGGCATTCCAAATAATACCGATCGCAGCAACGGACAGATAAAGCCAACCACTGCCGCATAGTTCCAGCCACAGAAAAATCCGCATAACAAAACTGGAAAATGCATTGGACACAACATCTTTCCAATTTCCGGAATCTGCCCTGTGACAAACGGCAATACCTGGCCCAGCGCAAGAAACATTGCCGAAAGGATCAGCTTTCGGGTATTTCTCATCGTCTGCTCAACGCTGCACGAACGCTGCCTTTCGGATCTGCTATCAGCAGACGAACCAGCCAGATGACAAGGGCCAGCGCAATAACAGAAAGGCCCAGGAATGCATCATTCAGCATATCTGCCGGTGCCGGTGTGAAATACGCTTCTTTCAGTTCTGCATATTCAAAGATGGCATCAACCAGCCACATGATGGATGCGCCCCAGAACATGAAGCACAGCATTCCAAGTTTCATGGAATCATCTTTTCGGGTGTACCAGAGAACCGTGGATATAATCGCCGCAAATACCGTTAACAGTAATGTCATCAGGCGTACCTCACAGTGTGCTGCTGGCAGCTTCCTTCGGCTTGCGTGCCATGATCATATCTGCCACCTTGCACATCGCAAACCAGACAACGGTTACCAGCACCGCCATTGTTACACCGACTGTAGACATCTCATGAACCATTTCTGCCGCATCTGCAGGATTATTCATCGCCGTAAGAAACGGGAACCACGGAACAACCTCTCCATGCCATACGTGCTCAAATGCCAGTAAGACAGCACCTCCCCATAATAGTGCGGATAACCACTTCAGCTTCACCTTCATCGGGATCTTTGTTTCAACGGTGAGATCTTCCTTCTTCGCATTCTTCGCAACTGCGGAAACGATGATTGCCTCAGCAACCGGTACGGTAAAACATGCCATATTCTTATTCCTCCATAAATGATAAAAAGGCATACGTTCTCTTCAGAGATACCGCATGCCTTCATGACATACATTACAAATGACTGAAATCTTTAAACCATACTTCTGTATGGATTTGGAATGCTTCAGCATTCCTGTATTTCAAGAATACCACATTACTGTGCTTCGGAAAGCTCTTTTTTCAACTGCTCTACCGCATTGGCTACCAGCTGACCAGTTGAGAACTGAGCCGAGCCTGCAATATAGGTATCGCAGCTGCTGAACGGAATCAAAATTCGTTTTGCGGATGCCTGTGCAAC
>JAFWJY010000212.1 GCA_017514525.1 Solobacterium sp.
GAAATCTGGGATGTCAAATATGACTTTGATGATGAAACGATCACCGAAGGCGACTACCAGGTGACCTTCAGCACCCAGGGCCGTGAGCTTAAGATCGAGACGACCGATAAGATCGTCGAGGGACAGCGCATTGGTCTCCGTTGGAACCCGGATGATATTCATGTAATGCGGAAGATGGGGTAATAGCCATGAAGTCATTTTCCAAGATGGTATATCCCTATGTCGTGTGGGCAACCATCATGATCGTGGCACCGATGCTGCTGATCGTGCTCTATGCCTTCACTGTACAGGGAAACAGTGTACTGACGCTTCAGTTCACGTTAGATAACTTTGCGCGCTTCTTCTCTGACCAGGTACTTCCAACCGTACTTTGGCGGTCACTGAAGATGGCCTTTGTCACAACGATTATCTGCATTCTGCTTGGCTATCCGACCGCATATGTCATTGCGAAAAACCAGCCGGGCAAACAGGCAGTCATGGTGCTTCTCATCACACTGCCGATGTGGATCAACATGCTTGTGCGCACCTATGCCTGGAGAGGCATTCTCAGCCACATGCATATGAGCGGTGAGATCAAGGTGTATATCGGCATGGTATACAACTTCCTGCCGTTCATGATCCTGCAGATCTATACCGCATTATCCAAGATCGATCCGGCCCTGATCACAGCGGCTCATGACCTTGGAGCCAACAGCTACCAGACATTCCGCCGTGTGATTCTGCCGTTATCTCTCTCCGGCATCGTATCCGGCATCACTCTGGTATTCCTGCCGGCTGTTTCCAGCTTCTTTATTCCCAAGTTCCTCGGCGGCGGACGGTATGTCCTGATCGGTAACCTCATTGAGGATTACTTCATCTCCACCGGCGACTGGAACTTTGGCTCTGCAATCAGTCTGATCATGGCCGTCATTATTCTGATTTCCATGTATATTACGAAAAAGCTGGATCGACAGCCAGCGGAAAAGGAGCGTCGCTGATGGAACAGAAAACAGGTATTTTCCAGAAGATATGGTTCTGGCTGATCATCGCGTTCTTCTATCTTCCGATTATTTACGTGGTGTTCTTCAGCTTCAACCGTTCGAAGTCACTGACTAACTTTACCGGCTTCTCGCAGCGATGGTATCAGCGGATGTTTGAAAGCCGCCCGATTCTTGAGGCGATCGGCCATACCGTTGCCTGCGCACTCATCGCGACCGTGGTATCCACTATCGTCGGTACGATTACCGCAATTGGTCTTTCCAAAAGCCGCAGGGTGCTGCGGGAAACAATTAACCAGGTCAACAACCTGCCGATGCTGAATCCGGATATCGTTACGGCAATCGGATTCATGCTGTTCTTCACATCCCTGCGCATCCGCACCAGTTTCTGGACGATGGTGCTGGCTCATATTGCCTTCTGTATTCCATATGTCATTCTGTCGGTGATGCCCAAGCTCAGAAGCCTGGACCCGAACATGGCAGAAGCCGCAATGGACCTTGGCTGCACACCGATGCAGGCACTGACAAAGGTCATCGTGCCGCAGATCAAGCCGGGCATTATCTCCGGTGCACTGGTTGCGTTCTCCATGTCGTTTGATGACTTCGTTATTTCGCTGTTTACGACAGGACCTGGCGTTACCAACATCTCGATCTATGTCTATGGAAACGTCAAACGTGTCAATCCGACCATCAATGCGCTTTCTGCACTTCTGGTCGTTGTCATTACCACGGTGCTGATCATTGTCAATGTCGTACCGATGATCCATGAAAGGAGGGCAGGCAAACGTGTCACTGCATCTCAGATTGAAACCGGCATTCACTAGTCTTTGCGCCGCGCTGCTTGTAGGAGGCTGCGCCAAAACAGAAATTCCTGAAGACGCCGTCATTATTGATTCCCAGAAGGAATATGGCTGTAACACCATCAACGTGTACAACGCCGGTGAATACATTGCGGATGAAACCGTACCGATGTTTGAAAAACTATACACAGCGCACGTCAACTATGTTACGTTTGATTCCAATGAAATGCTGTATACCAGACTGCTTGGCGGAAGCCAGTACGATGTACTGGTCCCGAGCGACTACATGATCGAGCGTCTGATGAAGGAGGAACTGATTCAGCCGCTGGATAAAAGCGTTCTCACCAATCTGGAAAACATTGATGAGGAAGTGCTGAACATGACGCGGGTATTTGACCCGGATCTCGTCTATACTGCTCCGTATTTCTACGGCTCGGTAGGTCTTGTCTATAACAATCAGGTGGTAGACAAGGCTGAAATTGAAGAAAAGGGCTGGGACATCCTGCATGATCCGAAATACAAGGGAAGGATTTATGCCTATGACAGCCAGCGTGACATGTTCATGATCGCGCTTAAGGCACTTGGGTACTCCATGAATACGGATAATCCGGATGAAATCCAGGCCGCTTATGACTGGCTGCTGGAAATGAATGAACTGGTAGAGCCGGCTTATGTGACGGATGAAGTAATTGACGGAATGGCAAATGGCGAAATGGATATCGCCATCATGTATTCCGGCGATGCGGCCTATGTCATTCTTGAAAACTATGATATGTCCTATATTGAGCCGAAGCAGGGAACCAACGTGTGGGTGGACGGCATGGTAATACCGTCCAACAGCGCCTGCCCGGCGCTTGCCAATCAGTTTATCAACTTCATGATGGACAATGAGGTGGCCTATGGCAACAGTGAGTATGTCGGCTATACGAGTCCGAATACGGAAGTACGAGATGAACTGGCTGGCGAAGAAGGGGACTTCTTCGAGAATATGGCCTATCTGCCAAGAAGCGGCTATGACAAGGATGAAGTATTCCGCTTCAATGAAAAGATGACCAAACAGCTCAACGCACTGTATACCAAAGTAAAGATGAGCATCAACTGAACAGACAGGGACATGTGGTATTCACGCATGTCCTTTCTTTGGTATTTTGTACAAAAGATCAGAGTTTGTGATGTATAATTTCCTCTTGTATGAACAAAATTCGGAAAAAATTTGATTTTGAACATCTGAATATCAATGTACGATTTCTGATCGTTATTCTATTAACAGTAGATCTGGTGATCCTTGGCGTCCTGCTTGTTCGTCGCAAGCCGGTGGTGGAAAAGCCGATTGCGGTCATCACACCGACACCGGAAGCGACCGCTTCCGCAGAACCGGAACCAACGCCTGAGATTGAACGGAATTCCTTACTAAGTCTTCTGTATCACAAAACAGCTTATACCGCAGAAAACCTGACGGAACACTTCACGAGTGAATGGGAGCTGCTGGCACATGAGCCGGCCTATGCGGAAACCTCTAATACCTATGACACACAGACGGTCTCCATCAGTGCGACAGGAGATTCATTGTCTTCCGTTGCCATCAGCCGCGGCGGCATCCCGTTTTACAGCGGTGTTACCTATACCGTTTTTCTGAACATCAGTTCCTCCCTGCCGCGTAAAGTCGGCGTGACGGCCCATAACTGGGACAGCGGTGCAGCGTTTGGATCAACGACGCTGGATGTCAATGAAACCATGAATTATTATGAATGGTCCTTCACACCCAGCAGCACGACCTATAACGGCGGCTTGTCTATTGATCTTGGCAATAACGGAATTACTGATCCCCATACAGTGGTGATTCAGGGCACCCGGCTTGTCGGGGATGATTCCAATGCGGCGGTGCGAACCAGCCAGGTCGGCTATTACACCGATGAACAGAAACAGTGCACGTTTATCTATAGCAGCGGTGATCTCTTTGATGTGGTGAATCAGGAAACCGGAAACATTGCCTATTCCGGTGCGATTGTCGGAAAAACCGAAAACCCTGATACCGGAGAAGTGAACTATTACGGTGACTTTACCAATCTGCGCGAACCGGGGACCTATTTCATCCGTTCTCAGACAGGCGTGATCTCTCATACCTTTACGATCAGCGATGATCCGTTTGTGGAACTTCGCCGTGCGACCCTGCGCATGCTGAGCTATCAGCGCTGCGGAGAAGATCTTGGCGAATGGGCCGACGGCATGTCGCATCCCGCATGTCATACCGGACATTCCAACTTCTATCTGACGGATGTCCTGAAGGATACGACTGGAGGCTGGCATGATGCGGGTGACTATGGCCGTTATGTCAAAACCGGCACAAAGAGCGTCAATGATCTCTTGCTGGCGTATATGAATGTTCCGGAACTGTTTGATGATGTCAATGAAGGGCCTGACAGCGGCAATGGCATCCCGGATATTCTGGATGAAGCACGCTATGAACTGGAATGGCTGCTGAAGATGCAGGAGGAAGGCGGAGGCTTTTTCGTCAAGGCAACTACGATGAGCTTTCCGGATGACTTCATGGCTCCGGAAAACGATCTGGAACAGCTGTATCTGCTGGCACCGGATACGATTGCGACCGCGGATGCGGTTGGCTCGCTTGCGATTGCATCCCGTACCTTTCAGGAGATTGACGCTGAATTTGCAAAACAGTGCCTGGAGGCTGCCAAGAAAGGGGAATCCTATCTTTCCAGCCATTCGGAGATGAGTGCAACGATGAATCCGATGGGCTTTTCGACGGGACAGTATCTGGATGATGGTGATCTTGATGCGCGGTTTACCGCTGAGATGGCGCTTTATACCGCAACCGCAGATGCAGGGTATCTGCAGAAGGCAAAGGATATCTACAACACCGGTGAGAGTGTAGTGAATTCCACGCTTTGGAATAATAACGGCATGTATGGTGCGTATCTGTTTCTAAGCACAGAAGGCGCAAACGAGGTAGATCCGGAATTCTATAATGAGTTGCTGAATGTGTTAGACAGCATGGCAGCGGAAATCGTCAATGTCACAAACATCACGCCATACCATGTGGCCAACGGCGTCTATGCCTGGGGCAGCAATTCCACGATTGCTAATAACGGTATCGTACTTTCTATGGCATATGACTTTACCGGTAAGCAGGAGTATTACCAGACGGCGATGGAACAGGTCAATTACTTGCTTGGAAAAAATTCCCTGGATATGTGTTTTATCTCCGGCTTTGGCACAAACTATCCAAAGTCCCAGCACAACCGTCTGTCCCTGTCAAAAAACACTGTAGAAATTGGATTTCTATCCGGCGGACCGGACGCTTCACGGGAAGACAAGATTGCGGAACAACTTCCAGCTGATACACCGCCCGCAAAAATATATGTGGATGACTACCGTAGCTACTCGACCAATGAGATTGCCATCTACTATAACTCCGCACTGCTTTACCTGCTGACAACACTGGCCTGGTAAGCGAAATAAAATATTTAAGATCATAAGGGTGAAGGTGCCTGACTCCAATTGGGCTGACTTCACTTTTTTTTAATAATTGAAAAATACTTTCAAAAATAGAAAGATAAGTGAATTTGAGAGTTGATTATAAAAAAAGTTTTTTTAATTTTTCTTCATTTTTTTGCGGGGATTTTTCAAAACAGGGGAATAAGTAAGGTGAGGAGGGAAATAACACATGGGAAAAATTGATTTAGCCGCACATGTGTTCTTTCAAAAACACAAAGAATGTTATGCGGAACTGTTTAACCGGTTTGTATTTCAAAAGGATA
>JAFWJY010000213.1 GCA_017514525.1 Solobacterium sp.
CAAAACAGAATGTCGAAGATGAAAAAATTACACAGATTCTCAAAGCAGCAATGGCGGCACCCAGTGCCGGCAATCAGCAGCCGTGGGAATTCTATGTTGTTACAGATGAGGAAACGATCCGCAGGCTGTCGGAAACCAGTCCGTATGCCGGTTTCACAAAGGATGCACCGCTGATCATCGTGCCATGTTACCGGACAAGAGAAGATCAGCTGCGTTTCAAGGATTATGCCGAGATCGACCTCAGCATTGCCACCGAACATATCCTTCTGGAAGCCGATGCCCTTGGACTTGGCTCCACCTGGTGCGGTATCGCACCGCTGCCGGACAGAATGGACGCGGTGGCTGCGGTATTGGGTACCGATGAATCCCTGCGTCCGTTTGCCATCGTAGCCATCGGTTATCCGGCTGAAGAAAATAAACAGCAGGACCGTTACGACGAGTCGCGCATTCACAGAATCTGAATGGAAAAAGGGAGATAATATGAAGGATTGGAAAAGAAAACTGCTGGTCAGCACTCTCAGTGTCTTCTTTATTCTGGGGATGCACTGCGGCGCCGGCAGACCCGGCTGCCGATGAAACAGAGACTGCGGACAATGTCGACCGTACGACCGGCACGCCGTGGCTTTTAAGTTCCCTGGAATGAAATGTCACAGCCGATACACCGACGAGTCTCAAGGATGATTTTTATCTGTATAACAATAAGGACGACATCCTGAAAACAGATATTCCGGCCGGTCAGAGTTATGGCGGCATCCTGAGCCATGCTGCAGGCATGCTGTATGATGATCTGAGAAACATGCTCGTCAATGGGCAGCCTCAGTCGCATGACGAGAAACTCGTAACGGATCTGTACGGTCTTTTGATGGACTGGGAAGGCCGTGACGCTGCCGGTGTCGCACCGCTGGAGGAAATGACGAACCACATCGAGGGTATCAGCAGTATCGACGCTCTCACACAATACTTCGTACACTCAGAATTTAATGATGTCATGAGCGATCTGATCAATGTCGGTCTGAATTCAAACTATTCGGATTCAAGCCGGAATGTGATCTATATCGATTCCTGTTCTCTGATTCTTGAAGATTCGGCTGAATACAGTCAGTTGACAGACAATGGAAAACTCAAGAAAGAAGCCTATACCGAACTGTTGGTAAAAATGCTTGTCAAAATCGGGTATTCCCAGGAGGAAGCCGTAAAGAAGATCGAAAACTGTCTGACCTTCGAAGGAAGGCTGAGTCCGGCGATCTATACGAAGCGGGAAATGCAGGAACCGGATATCATTGCCAAGATCAACAACCAGTATACGCGGGATGAACTGAAAGCATCGGAAGGGATTTTTCCGCTCCTGGAACAGCTGGAAGAAAGATACGGCATACCGGAAAATGTAACTCACATGGTTATGAGCCCGCAGTATTTCGAGAAACTGAATACTGTGTATACGGATGAATATCTGCCGGAAATCAAAGATTATCTGATCGTTCATACAGTATTGGGTATGGCTCAGTATCTGGATCATGAATGCTATCTCTGGAACTGTGAATGCCAGAACAAAATCAATGGTGTCAGTACCATGCTGGAGGATGATGCGACATTTGCCCGCCTGACGGGAAAACTGCTTCCCTGGCCGACAGCCCGTCTGTACAGTTCCACTTATCTGAGTGAAACCGACAAGCAGAGAATCACAACACTGGTGAATGAGGTCATTGAAGAATATCACGGTATTATTGAGGAGGCAGACTTCCTGTCCCAGGCAACCAAAGATAAAGCAATTGAAAAACTGGATGCTATGGGTACCAAAATTCTGTATCCGGATGACTGGACACCGTACAGCTGCAGCGAACTGAATTTTGCCGGAAAAGAGGAAGGCGGAACACTTCTGGATGCAATCAATGCAATTGCGGAATATGAAAACCGGGAAATGATCGAAGACAGCCTGGCATTGAATGACCGTTCCGAATGGCTTGAAACGCCGCTGTACTTCAACTGCGCGTATGACCGCAATTCCAATACCATGTATATCTTTGGCTGTTTTGCCCGCGGTGAGATTTACAACTCGGAAATGAGTGATGAAGAGCTGTATGCCAAAATGGGAATGATCATCGGTCACGAGATTTCTCATGCCTTTGACGCCACCGGTGCGCAGTTCGATAAGACCGGCACGGTTGCCAACTGGTGGACCGATGAGGACAGAGCCGCATTCGAGCAGAAAAACGCAAAACTTGCAGCTTACTTCGATAACATTCATCCTTGGGCCGGACAGGATTTCAAAGGCAGTATCATG
>JAFWJY010000214.1 GCA_017514525.1 Solobacterium sp.
AAGACCGCAGAGAACCGGTAAAGGAAATCTGCTGGAAGTTTGTAAAGGAAGAACTCCCGCGTATTGGCTCTCTCGCCATTTAAGGTGTCACTATGCAGAGTGGTGAACGAAAAGTTCTTTCGAATGACAAAATCATAGCCAAGCAGTTCTTCCGCTTACTGCCGGTACAGATACTGCTGATTGTCATTCCAAATCTGAACGGTTTTATCTCCAGTTTATTTGCGACCAATAAAATCGGCGCGGACGCGATGAGCGCCATTGCGACCTATTCTCCGATTCTGCAGCTGCTGATGTCAGTTGGCACGATGATGCTCGGCGGTTCCCAGATCCTGTGTGGAAAATACATGGGGCGGAATGAAATTGAACGCACTCAGTCCATCTTCTCACTGGATATTTCCTTTGTCCTGATTGTTTCCCTTGCGGCTTCTGTTCTGCTGGGACTCTGCGGCAGTATGGATCTTCTGAAGTTCATGAACCATGATCCGGCAGTGCGGCAGCTGTTTAACCAGTATCTGATTGGCTGCTGCCTTGGCATCGTACCGATGATGGTAGGCAACCAGCTCTCGGCATTTCTGTCCATGGAAATGCAGGGCAATCGTTCTACCATTGCAACTGGTATCTTTGTCATTCTGAATCTGATACTAACATTCCTGTTTCTGAATGTATTCCATATGGATGTCATGGGCATTGCCTTGGCCGCATCCATTGGATACTGGGCGTATCTGCTCATCCAGATGGAGTACTACCTGCGGGGGAAGTCCCTGTTAACGTTCCGTCTTACCAAATTCCGGATGTCTGATCTTTCCGAGATCATCAAGATCGGTATTCCAGGGGCACTGATTTCGTTCTATATGACGATTCGCCGGTCTGTTCTGAACAGTCTGATTCTGCGCTATGTCGGCAATGAAGGACTTTCTGCCTACGGTGTCGCGGATACGTTTCTCGGACTCTTCTGGGCTGTGCCGCTTGGCATGGCGGCCGTCTACCGCATGCTGCTGAGTGTCAGTGTTGGGGAAGAAGACCGTGAATCTCTCAAGGTAATCGTTAAGACGATGCTGACAAGATGCCTGGCGGTTGTGACGGTTATGATGGTCGTGCTCATTCTGCTGGCAGAACCGTTTACGAACCTGTACTTCCATGATTCCGCGGATATTGTCTACCGTCTGACGGTACAGGCATTCCAACTGTTGCCGATTGCGATGCCGTTAGGTCTGGTATGCCAGACCGCATCCAACTATGGACAGGTCATGGAAAAACAGCTGATGGTTCATATTCTGAGTCTGATCGACGGCGCAGCTTCGATCTGCCTCAGCGCACCGGTTCTGGTCCCTGTGTTTGGCATGGCCGGCGTCTACTATGCGATTATCTTCAACGGCATTGTGACTGTGATCTATCCGGTGGTATTCTCAGCGATTGTGAACCGCCATATACCGAAGAACTTTGATGAGCTGCTGATGCTGCCGGACAACTTCGGTGTAGCAGAGGGAGACCGCATGGATATTTCGGTTGACCATATTGAAGATGTCGTTGACACCGCCGAAAAGGTGCAGTCTTTCTGCAAAACTAAAGGCCTTGACAGCAGAAAAGCCAACTATGCCGGACTCTTTATCGAAGAGATGGAAGGCAATGTCATCGACCATGGCTTCCACAAGGATAAGAAGAAACATTCGATCGATATCCGGGTGGCCTATAAAGCTGGCAACATGATTCTCCGCATCAAGGATGACTGCATTCCGTTCAACCCGAAGGAGCGTCTGTCAATGTCTGATCCTAGTCAGGTGGAAAAGAACCTTGGCATCCGGATGGTTTATACGTTTGCCAAAGATATTCAGTACCAGAATATTCTTGGACTCAACGCATTGACCGTAAAGCTTTAAGCAACGAAGGCTCGTGCCAAACTGCGGCATTGAGCCTTTTTTATGCGTTTTTGCCAATTGGTATACCAATCAAAACCGCGTGGTTGAGGGACCTGCGGCGTTTTTTCAGTTTTGGAAATTCGTGCAATTTTTCCTTGAGTTTGGGAAACACTGTGGTAGACTTGTGGTAGAAAGTGCCACATAGTGGAAGGAAGTGGGGGATTCCGGAATGTTCATGGGGGAATACAGGCACAGCCTGGACTCAAAAAACCGACTCATCATTCCAGCCCGTTTCCGAGAAGAACTTGGAGACACTTTCGTCATTACCCGTTATCTGGATGGCTGCCTTACGGTGTATACCAGTGCGCAATGGGAAGCACTGACCGGAAAGATCGCATCGATCCCGCTGACCAGTAAAGCCGGCCGTCAGTTTTCCCGTCTGTTTCTGTCCAAGGCAATTACCTGTGAACCGGACAGTCAGGGAAGAGTGCAGTTGCCCCAGGCACTGATCAAAGCTGCCGACATCGACAAGAAATGCGTTGTCATCGGCACTGGCGACCATGTGGAAATCTGGAGCGAAGAGCGCTGGGATGCTTACAGTGACAGTCTGGATGATTCCTTTGAGGAAGCGGCAGAAACACTGACGGAGTTCTTACGATGATGGAACACCGCAGCGTATTGCTGGAAGAGACGATTGACCTGCTGGCTGTTAAACCGGATGGCATCTACGTTGATGGCACCCTGGGCCGGGGAGGGCATGCAAAGGAGCTTCTGAAGCGCCTGTCCAGCGGACACCTCTATGCGTTTGACAAAGATGAAAACGCATTGAAGGAATCCCGTGAGGTACTGAAGGACTATGCCGATCAAGTCACACTGATTCATTCGGATTTCCGGCACATGGCTGAATGCCTGCAGGAATACGGAATCGAAACAGTGGATGGGGTAATGATGGATCTAGGCGTCAGCAGTCCGCAGTTTGATGATCCACAGCGTGGATTTTCCTACCGCTTTGATGCACGTCTCGATATGCGGATGGATCAGACGCAGGCATTATCCGCCTATGAAGTAGTCAACGACTATCGCTTTGAGGACCTGGTCCGGATCCTGAAAGCGTATGGAGAAGAACCGCGGGCAAAACAGATTGCCCGCATGATTGAAAAAGAACGGGCAATTCACCCAATCGAAACAACGGGCCAGCTTACGGATGTGATCCGCAAGGCACTGCCGGAGGCAATCCTGCGCAAGAAGGGGCACCCGGCAAAACAGACCTTCCAGGCAATCCGCATTGAGGTCAATCACGAACTTGATGCGCTTGAAGAAGGCCTGCGACAGGCGTGTGATCTGCTGAAGGTAAACGGCAGATGCGCTGTCATCACGTTCCATTCACTGGAGGACCGTCTGGTGAAGAAAACGTTCAAAGAACTATCCTCTGCTCCGTTTGCGGATCCCAGGCTTCCGCTGAAGGAATCGCAAATGGAGCAGGCCTCCTTCTCACTGGTAAACCGGCATCCGGTTACAGCGGGGGAAGCGGAACTGGAAGAAAATCATCGTTCCCACAGCGCCAAGCTGCGCGTGATCGAACGTATCAGACAGAAAGAAGATTAGTATGGCAAAGGCAGTAAAGCAGAAGAAAAAGAAAAGACTCAAACTCCTGAACTTCTCAGTTGTTTTCTTCATGCTTTCTGCGATTCTCTATCTTGGATCCACATTGTTCCTTCGCACCTACAACAATTCCCTGAGTTCCAAAAAGCAGGAAATTGAGGCGAAGATCAGTGAACTGAAGGTCGCAAATGATGCGCTTGCGGTGGAAGTGAATACCCTGAACAACCGGGAACGCGTCAATACGATTGCGGCAGATAAGGGATTGAGTCTTGATCAGAATAATATTATAACCATTACGAAGACTGACGGAGACTGAGGATGAGAGATCGGGGCACCCGCGCCGTAATGTACAGTTTTTTAACCGCATTAGTGGTAATGTCGCTTCTTGCCGCTAATGTTTTTTACGTTTCTGTCATTAAGAAACATTTTCGCAGCGGTACAGACCTGAACGCCTATGCGGATTCCGCCAATACGATCCGGCAGGTGGAAAAGGCCCTGCGGGGAAACATCTATACCCGCAATGGAACGATTATTGCGGAAGACAACCGTACCTATAACATCATCTGCATTCTGGATGAAAACCGGCTGTCCCGGGAAGATGAGATTGCCTACGTCAAGGATAAAGAACATACCGCACAAGAGCTTTCCCGCATCCTGCGTGCGGATAAAGATACGATTCTGAATTATCTGAATCAGGATGTCTGGCAGACCGAACTTGGCACTGCCGGGCGCAACCTGTCGGAATCGACCAAGAATGAAATTGAAGCACTGAATCTGCCTGGCATTGAATTTACCGACAGTATTCAGCGCGTCTATCCCTTAGGTACCTTTGCGTCCAATCTGATTGGCTTTGCGCAGTCCGATGAAACTGGTTCAACGATCGGCCGGATGGGAACCGAACTGTATCTGGATACCTACCTGAAAGGGGATGACGGCTACCGCATCTATCAGGCAGACAAGAACGGCTATATTCTTCCCGGTATGAAGGAAGAGACCAAGAGTGCAGAAAACGGCAATAACGTTTATACCACGCTCGATCAGGAGATTCAGGAAGCACTGGAAGAAACCTTCCTGATGACGGAAAACACCTTCAAGGCAACCCGTGTCTGGGGAGCGGTTATGGAAATCGATACCGGAAAAATCCTGGGCTGGGGACAGTACCCGAGCTTTGACCCGAATACTCTGGAGATTACGGACTACAACAACTATGGTGCGCAGATCCCGTATGAACCGGGTTCCACGCTGAAGTCCGTTACCTGGGCCGCCGCGATCAATGAAGGGGTGTATGACGGCACTGCCATGATCGATGCCAATGCCTACTACTACAACTGGGACAATGACCGCAACCCGCATCGTACCGACTACAGTGAAACAAAACCGATTACCAATGCGTCCGGTGCCCGTTTTGGCACGATCGACTATGACCATGGACTGATGTATTCCTCCAACGTCGTTGCGGCATCCATCCAGACGGAACTGATAACATCAGATAAAAACCTTGAATATCTCAAACGGTTTGGCTTCTTCCAGACCGTTAAAACAGACGGCATGCCGGAAGAAAAGGGTTTTCTGAACTGGACCTGGCCGGGTGATAAAGTGTCGCTTTCCTATGGTCAGGGTTCTACCGTAACGATGCTGCAGATGCTGCAGGCTTACTCTGCCATCTTTGGAGATGGAACGATGAAGCGCCCGTATTATGTAGAATCAATCCGCGATGCCTATGACAATAACCATGTTCTGTATCAGGCGGAAACACGCGTGACCGGAGAGCCAATTACCGAGGCAACTGCCCGTCAGGTGCAGGAGATCCTCTATCGTACCGTCAATGAGGATGACGGTACCGCCAAGTACTATAAGATTCCTGAATGTGAGATCATCGGTAAGACCGGTACTACACAGGTCGCGATCAATGGTTCCTATATGTCCGGTTATACAATTGCCTCCTTTATGAGTGCGATGCCGGCTGATCACCCCAAAGTACTGATTTATTACTGCTTTGAGGCGCCCTACAACCACGACGCCCACTACAAGACAGAAGCAGTTCAGAACCTGCTTCGCAAAACCGCAATGCGCTTAGGCTATGCCAATGTACAGAACGGGGATGAACCGGTGCCGAGTGCAGAACCGGAACAGGCTGCGATCGAAGTGGAACCGGAAACCGCACTGAACGATGGTCCGATGCCAAATCTTGTCAACCATACTCTGAGCTACGCTGGCGAAAAGCTGTCGGGCCTGAACTGTTCCGTGATGGTGCTGGGTGGCGGCAATACGATCATTGACCAGTACCCGAAGGAAGGCCTTCCGCTGGAAGGAGGAAGGGTATTCCTGTTAACGGATACCAACTCCTTCGTGATGCCGGATATGACCGGCTGGACCCGCAAGGATGTGACCGCACTCTGGCAGGTGACCCAGTTTGGCTTCCGCCTTCATGGGGAAGGAAAAGTAACGGAACAGAATATACCGCCAGGTACGCTCGTGAGCCGGGGAACGGAAATCATAGTTGAGTTTGAATAAAACCCTGTTGTATACTTTGACAGGGTTTTTATCTATGTTAGTCAGTGGTGTGATTGCATTTATAGTCAGTTTATTTGCGGTGCTGTTCCTCATGCCGTATCTGATCGATTACCTTAAGGGTTTAAGCTTCAATCAGAACGTCAGTGAGTACAGTCTGCAGGAATATAAAGAAAAAGCCAAGACGCCGATCATGGGCGGCATTCTCTTCATTGCGGTGCCAACCATTGTCAGTCTTATCGCAGAGCTGTTTTTCGGGTTCAGTCTGGAAACGCTGGTACTGCAGCTGGCGTTTGTCGGCTATGGGGCAATCGGCTTCATTGATGACTGGCTGATCATCGTCCGTCATAACAATGAAGGCCTGCGTCCATTGTATAAGTTTCTGTTACAGGTTCTGCTGGCACTGGTCATCTTCTTTATTTACCGGTCCAGCGTCGGCAATCTGTCGATCCGGATTCCATTTACCACGATTTCCATTGGCTTTGGCTTCTTCTATGCGATCATCATTCTGCTCATGTTTGCGGGCAGCTCCAATGCGGTCAACCTGACCGATGGCATGGATGGCTTAGCGGCAGGTTGCAGCGTCTGTTCATTTACGGTATTCCTGATTCTTGCGGTGCTTGCGAAAAAGCCGGTCATGGTTGTATTTCTGAGCTCTCTGTTGGGATCTCTGTTTGGCTATCTGCACTACAACGTCAAGCCGGCCAAGATTTTCATGGGCGATACCGGCTCGCTGGCCCTGGGTGGAGCACTTGCGGCCTGTGCGATGATTCTGAAACAGGAAATACCGCTCATCATGATCGGCATGGTGTTTGTGCTGGATACCCTCAGCTGTATGATTCAGATCGGCTCTGTCAAACTGCGCCATAAGCGGGTATTCCCGTATACCCCGATTCATTATTCCTTCGTACTCCCAAAGGAGAAGGGCGGCTTAGGGCTTGGTGAAGTGCAGACCGTACATATCATATGGTTGGCTGCCGCAGTGTTTGCGCTGCTGGGACTGATCATTGCCCTGCATTGATAAAAAATCAAAGAAATACCCGTTTCACGGAAGGCAAATTTGGTATATCATATTAACTTGCACGAGGAGACGGGTTTTTTCATGGATGCGAGAAGGTTTGACATCAACGATACGCAGGTTCAGATGATCATGGTGATCAAACTACAGCAACTGAAACGGGAACGCCTGGAATCTC
>JAFWJY010000018.1 GCA_017514525.1 Solobacterium sp.
ACTGACAAAGTTCGGTCATGGCTTCTCTGGCCTGTGCTCTGGTCCAGAGTTTGCCGCGGTAGTTCAGGTCACAGCTGATCTTGACTCCGCGTTCTTTGGCAGCCATACAGGCTTGTTTGCAGGCTTCTACCATATTCGGGCCAAGAGCAGGGGTAATGCCTGTGAAGTGGAACCAATCCACGCCTTCGAAGATCTTATCCCAATCGAAATCGGAAGGAGAGGCTTCTGCGATCGCAGAATGAGCGCGGTCGTAAATACAGACGCTGGCTCGCTGAGAAGCACCTTTTTCATTGAAGTAGATACCTACACGGTCGCCGCCGCGGACGATTTTGGAAGTGTCTACACCATACCGGCGAAGAGAGTTGACAGCAGACTGGCCGATGGCATGGGCCGGAAGCTTGGTAACATAAACGGCATCCATCCCGTAGTTGGCCAGGGAAACAGCGACATTGGCTTCACCGCCGCCAAAGGTAAATTCCAGGTTGCTTGCCTGAACGAAACGCTCGTAGTTATAAGGCTGAAGACGAATCATCAGTTCACCGAAAGTGACTACTTTTGCCATGATATTTCTCCTTATTTCTTATTATGGAAGATTAACCGCGGATTTCCTTTACGATAGCCGCTGCTTCACGAACCATCTGTTCGATTTCATCAAACTTGCCTGCTTTGATGAGATCACCCTTGACCATCCAGCTGCCGCCGCAGGCGATGATTTTGTTGAACGCAAGATAATCACGAACATTTTTTGCATTGATACCGCCAGTCGGCATGAACTTCAGGTTAACATAGGGACCAGCCAATGCTTTGATCATGGGAAGTCCGCCTGCCGGTTCAGCCGGGAAGAACTTGACAACATCAAGACCCAGTTCCATAGCACCTTCGATCTCAGAGGGCGTGCAGACACCAGGTGTCATGGGAACGCCTTTATCCAGCACATATTTGGTAACTTTCGGATTGAAACCGGGACTGACAATAAATTTTGCACCAGCTGCGATGGCACGATCTGCCTGTTCGGTGGTCAGTACAGTACCGGCTCCGACGATCATATCAGGAAATGCTTCGGAAATGCGGCGAATGCCTTCTTCCGCAGCTGCCGTACGAAAAGTTACTTCAGCACAGGGCAGGCCACCTTTGATCAGCGCTTCAGCCAGGGGAAGTGCATCCTCTACACGGTCTAAAACGACGACCGGAATAATACCGATGTCATGGAGCTTGTTCATCATATCTTGCATCGAAATTTCCTCCTCAAAAGAAATCAAGTTCAAATCTGATTTATATTATAGAAGAAAGGCAGAATAATTGCCATTGTGACCTTTGCATCTGAGATTGCAAAAGTTGCGGTAAAAGAAGGACGTTGACAGCGAAACCAAAAGCAGGTATATTCATAAAATAAGAACAAAAGGAAAGGAGTTTTCCTGATGGAGTTATTGAAATGTCTGGACCAGGATCGGGAAAGGATCCTGAAATCTTTATCGGGAGCAAAGAACCAGGAGAAGACGCAGAAGATTCTGGCGAAAGAGCTGGATCTTCTGATGTACCGTTATCTGGAAGAGGAAAAAAGCGAATTACCCAAGCGAATGGCACAGAGCCTTTTTGAAACAGCGAAGGCCTCGCTGGGACTTACAGACTGCCTGGGTGAATCTGAAGTATGGGAACGAAAAGTCAAGGAAGATAAAAGCGGAAATGTGAAGGATGCCCGTATGTTCCGAATCTATGCGGTGATCCTTATATGTCTGGGCGTAATTCTGGCGGTTGCATCTTATGTAATGCCGCTGTTCCAGAAAGGAATGAAGTTCTCGTTTGCGAATATGCTGGTATTGCTTCTTGGTGCATTGTTTTTGTTCCTGGGTGGACTGAGACTGAAAAAACCTGCTCATACCGCTGAGAGTGAACTGAGAGTAGAGACGCATCTCGATC
>JAFWJY010000215.1 GCA_017514525.1 Solobacterium sp.
AATACGTACTGTGGAATATGTAGATGCGGCTGAAGTTCAGAAGTTCAAAGGCAACGGAATGCAGGCAAATGGAATGATGGCAGGCATGATGGGTATGGCCGCCATGGCAATGGAAGACACTGCGATGCCGATGATGGCAAAGGCAATGGTGGAAGGCTTCACGCCGGAGGTGGAAGAAGATTCCGGTGCGCTGATGAATGAATATGCTCTTGGAGAAGGACATACCATTCGTTCTTCTGAATCCGAAAACAGGACAGATCTTCAGACCTATATTTTAACCGCTGTCTATCAGATCAAGACAGCGCCGCGTCTTGATAACCATGCTTATCTTACGGCTGAGATCAAAACAGAAGAGCTCCCGTTTCTGTACACGAACCAGGCCAATGTATATCTGTCTGGCCAGCAGATCGGAGAAGTCTACCTTTCTTCCGATGAAAACAACGAAGTACAGACGCTCTCTTTGGGCAAGGAAGAACGCATTCGCATTCAGGCAAAGGAAGTATCCCGTAAAAACTCCAAGACTTTATTGACTGGCCAGAATGTACGGGAGCTGGCCTATGAGACAGTGATCACCAATACTCTGGATCATCCGGTAACGATACTGGTCATGGATCAGATCCCGGTTTCTTCCAACAGTGCGGTTACTGTGGAACCGCAGAATCATTCGGAATACAAACTGGATGCAGAACAGGGGTATCTGGAAGCGGAGAAAACGCTGAACGCAAAAGAGACCTGTTCTTTGAAGCTTGGCTATAAGATTACCTGGCCCAAGGATAAGGAGCTGAAGGTTAGCCGTTCTGCTCCAATGAATTATCAAAAGTTCTGCCCGGAATGCGGTTCTCCATTACATGGGCCAAAGTGTTCCAACTGTGGTTGGACACGCTAAAAAAATAACGGTTTCCCGTTATTTCAGAGTGGTATGTTGTTTTTGAGATAGTCACGGATATAGGCGAAGGCAGCATCTTCGCCTTTTTCTTTGACCATGCGCAGCAGGCGTTCCATGGATTCTGCTGTTTTTGGATGCATGTACTTCCCGTCTACTTTGGTCAGAAAGTATTCCAAGGCATCGCCATCCGTATAATCATCCTTGTGATAGGTTTTGCAGGCGGCAATCCGGTCGCAGATCGATTCCGCCAGATACTTGTCCGGCATCTGGATGGGAACCCATCCCTGATCCGGAAAGGTATCATACCAGTATTCCCAGTGATGGAGATTTCTGCCTTTATGATGAAGCCAGCCAAGGGAATATCCTTTTAATTCCTTTTCATAAGGGTAGGGGCTGCGATAGCCCTGATAATATCTGATTGAAGGAATCAGTTCCCCAGGAGAATACTTGGACAGATCATGAAGGAGCCCTTGTTTATATAGTCCGCAGGCAAAACAATGCTTTCGTACAAGCGCACGGTGCTGATGCACGGTTTTGAGATGTCCGCACAGTTTCTGAAAGAACGATGCCTTGGTTTTGGGAGTACTCGTTGTCATACCATGTATTATAGGCGAAATTGAAACGGAACGAACAGCAGGAATGGGAAAACTAGGGGGTTTATTTTATATAAAAAGACGGTAAAATAAGCACAGGTAAATGAAACTATGACAAGACATATTAACCGTGAAAAAGCGATGTATGCGACTTACCAGAATCAGATCATGACGCGTCCTCTGAAGGAGCTGATTGAAGCGAATTTTGGGGATGAAGAAGCCGATGAATATATTACTAAAGTAATTGAAACAGCCATTAACAATACCGAACGTTACCATGGCTATATTGATGAAGTACTGGATAACTGGACGTTCGATCGGCTTGGCGTTATTGAACAGGCGATTTTACTGAATGGCTGTGCAGAATTTGATCTGAAGCAGGTAGAAGCAGCTGTCATTATTGATGAATATGTACGACTTGCAAAGAAGTACTGTGATGATGACAGTTATAAACTGATTAATGGTGTTCTTGATCGGATATGAGTGAGCTGAAAGTTCGTTCAGTGTCCTGGCTGGTGCGGCAGATCGCATCCACCCTGGATCAGGCGGCTGTATTGCATGGTGTGGTATTGGAGGCAGAGATCTCCAATTTTCATGCGCATTCCAGTGGACACTGGTATTTTTCGTTAAAGGATGAACATGCCCGGATCGATGCGACCATGTGGGAGAATGATAACCTGCTGGTCAGCTTTCTGCCGAAGGATGGCGACAAAGTACGGGTGCTTGGCAATGTGGCCATCTATCAGGTACAGGGAAAAATACAGTTTACGGTACGCAAAATGGTCAAAGCCGGCGCCGGCGATCTCAAAGCCATGTTTGATGCCCTGTATAAAAAGCTGGATGGCGAAGGTCTGTTTGCGGTGGAACATAAAAAGCCGATACCGCGTTATCCGATGCGCATCGGCCTGGTGACAGGCAGTGCGACACACGCGCGGGCGGATGTCTATAACACGCTGGGCCGCAGATGGCCATTTGCGCTTGTGACGGAATATCCGGCACTCGTGCAGGGAGAAGCAGCCCCGGCAGAACTGATAGCCGCGTTGAAAAAAGCGGATCAGGGCAGTCATGATGTGATTCTGCTGTGCCGTGGCGGCGGTTCGGCAGAAGACTTATGGTGCTTCAATGATGAACAGCTTGCCCGTACGATTTATGCGATGCATACGCCGGTGATTACCGGTGTCGGTCATGAACCGGACTGGACGATGGTCGACTATGTTGCAGACCTGCGGGCACCGACACCAACAGGTGCGGCAGAACGGGCAACGCCGGATCAGGTTAAAGTACGACAGGCACTTGCGGATGCGAGGGCTTCCCTGGAGCGGCTGATGAAACAGCGTTTGACCATGGAACGTGACAATCTTGCCTATTTCAAAGGCAAACCGTTCTTTACGGATCCGCATGTATTATTACGTGAGCGGCAGATGCAGAAGGATATGCTGGAACTGCAGTTTCTTCGTCATCTCCATACCCATAGCCTGAAGACACGTCAGATCCTGAATGAACGCCAGCAGACGCTGGTTCGTACTGTAAACGATCGATTGAAAACGGCACGTGATGAACTATCCCGACATTCCGATGATCTGCAGAAATCCATTCAGGCCGTATTGGAGGAGACGCGCACCCAGCTAGGCCAGAAAGCCGGATTGCTGGATGCCTATTCGCCATTAAAGGTACTGGAACGGGGCTACAGTGTAGTGACGAAGAATACAGCAGTGATTACAGATGCAGGGCTGCTGGAACCGGGAGACCAACTGAACATCCGACTGCATAAGGGAAGCGTGATCGCTTCCGTAACCGAAGTAAAGGAGAATACCAATGACAAAGCCTAAAACATTTGAAGCATCCATGGATCGTCTGGATGAGATCGTTACGTTATTGGAAGAAAATGAACAGCCTCTGGATGAAACCATCGGGCTGTTTGAGGAAGGTTTGAAACTGATCAAATCCTGTGATGATCGGCTCAAGGTTTTTGAGCAGAAAGTAGAAGAGCTTTCCAAGGCCAATGGAGAAACAAAATGAATCTGGAAGCGTTATTGGAAGAGGCACTATCCAGGGTTACGGACAGCCGCTGCAAAGAAGCCATGCGGTATTCACTCATGGCAGGCGGCAAGCGGATTCGGCCAACTCTGTTATTTGAAGTGCTGCAGGGCTATGGCGTAGACCCGAATAAGGGCAAAGAGTTTGCCTGTGCAATCGAAATGATTCATACGTATTCTCTGATTCATGATGATCTTCCGGCTATGGATAATGATGACCTGCGCCGTGGGAGGCCAACCAACCATAAGCAGTTTGATGAAGCAACTGCGATTCTGGCAGGGGATGGATTGTTAACGGAAGCGTTTCATCTGGCTTCCGGTGCAGATCTGCCGGCTGAAGTCATTGTGAAAGGCATCCGTATTCTTTCCGAAATGGCAGGTCCGGATGGCATGGTCTATGGTCAGGTGCTGGATATGAATGAAGATCCGGACAGCACGTATGAGGATATCCGTAAGGTACATAAGTATAAAACCGGATGTCTGCTGTCGGCGCCGTTAATGATCGGTGCTGTGATTGCCGGTCAGGATGATGCGACTGTGAACGCCTGGCATGAGACCGGTGACTGTCTGGGACTGGCATTTCAGATACAGGATGATATATTAGATATTACAAGGACAGCGGAAGATCTCGGCAAGAGCAATTCCGATGCCAGAAATGATAAAGTTACGGTTGTAAAGCTTCTTGGGGAGGAAGCTTCACGACGGAACGTATCCGAGCTGTTTGCGGAATGCCGCAGCCGGATGAATCAATTCAGGGGGTTTGATTCCGCTTCGATGATTCACATGGTGGATCAGATTGAAGCACGCATGAAGTAGGAGGCACAATGGATCTTACAGCGATTTCAAATCCTGAGTTCTTAAAAGGTAAAAGTGTCAGCGAACTGACGCTTTTGGCATATGACATTCGCCAGTTTCTGATTTCAAGCATTGCTAAAACCGGCGGTCATCTTGCCAGCAACCTTGGCGTTGTAGAACTTACCATCGCAATGCATTATGTGTTTGACTCACCGAAGGACAAACTGTTTTTTGACGTGGGTCATCAGTGCTATACCCATAAGATTCTGACCGGAAGAGCAGGGCAGTTTGATACCCTGCGCCAGTATGGCGGTATTGCCGGATTTGAGAAACGGAAAGAAAGCGAACACGATGTCTGGGAGGCCGGACACAGTTCGACCGCATTATCGGCCGCATTAGGCATGGCTGTTGCCAGAGATCTTCGAAACGAGGATTACTACATCGTGCCGGTCATTGGCGATGGTGCGATGGGCTCTGGTGAATCACTGGAAGCGCTGAATCAGATTGGCAGTGAACGTCGCAAAATGGTCATTATCTTTAATGACAATAATATGTCGATTTCCAGCAATGTCGGCGCATTGACCCGCGGTTTTGCACGGCTTCGTTCTGCGACAAGCTATAACAATCTGAAAACCTCGATGAAACAATCCCTCAATCGGTCAGATTTTGGGCGTGTTGTTTATCATGGGATGAAGAATGTTAAGGATGCGTTCCGGGAATCCGTGATCGATTCCGGCATCTTTGGCGAATTCAATCTGGAATATCTTGGTCCGGTAGATGGACATAATCTAAGGGATTTAATCCGGGTTCTCACGGTCGCCAAGGAACATGACCGGCCTGTCGTTGTGCATGTGATTACACAGAAAGGCAGAGGCTATGCGCCATGCGAACGTGATCTGAAAGGATCCTGGCATGGAGTCGGGCCGTTTGACCGTGATACAGGCAAGCCGCTCCATGAGATTCCGGAGGGCTATAAAACCTGGTCTGCCTGCATTGCGGATACCATGGAGGAACTTGCAGGGAAGGATGAGCGCATCGTTGCGCTGACGCCTGCCATGATGTATGGCAGTGCCCTGAACCATTTCTTTGCGAAATATCCGGAACGCAGTTTTGACTGCGGCATTGCCGAAGAACATACGCTTACCTTTGCGGCAAGCCTTGCCAATTCCGGAATGCGACCGTTTGTCAGCGTCTACAGTTCCTTCCTGCAGCGGGCATATGACCAGATCAATCATGATGTCTGCCGGATGGATCTTCCGGTACTGATTGGAATTGACCGGGCAGGACTTGTTGGTTCAGATGGCGAAACCCATCACGGCATCTTTGATATCGGAATTCTCCGTCCGATTCCAAATCTGATTCTGGCACAGCCAAAGGATGCCAATGAAGCTAGAAATCTCTTATATACCGCATTAAAACAGGATCATCCGTTTGCGATTCGGTATCCAAGAGGGGAAGTCGACTGTTCAAACCTGGAGGAAATGAAAGAGATTCCGTTTACCTGGACCGTCGAAACGGATCCGGCTGATCCCAAGTGCATTGTATTGGCCTATGGGCCGGATGTACTGTCCATTCAGAATAAGATCGAAGTCAACGGACTTCCGGTCCGGCTGATCAACTGCCGGTTCTTCAAGCCATTGGATGAAGCCATGATTCAATCCATTGCGGCTTCGAAGCTTCCGGTGCTGGTTTATGAAACAGATGTGAAGGCAGGAGGCCTTGCGTCTGCTATACTGGAATACAGCAATGATCATCAGCTGAAACTGGAAGTGAAGCGTTACGGTATTGGGGACAGCTTTGTGCCGCATGGTGCCGCAAACCTTCTGAAGAAAGATGAACAGTGTGATCTTTCCACGCTGTATGAAGATATTGCGAAGGTTTGTGAGCAGTCCATTATATGATCAGACATTTGTACATTAAAAACTTTGTGTTGATTGATGAGCTGAATCTTGATTTTCAGGAAGGTTTCAGCGCATTCATCGGAGAAACCGGCGCCGGTAAGTCTATTCTGATCGACGCTATTTCTTTACTGCGCGCTGATCGCGCAAGCACATCCTTTATTGCCAAAGGAAAAGACAAGGCAATCGTAGAGGGAACGTTTGATCTGTCCAATCATCCAATCGCATTGGAAAAGTTAAAGGAGGCAGGATTCGAGACAGACAATGAAGTGACCTTTACCCGTGAAATTCAAAGCAGCGGCAAAAGCACCGTGCGCATTGATCATCGGATTGTCACACTGGGGTTATTGAAAGATATCCTGGAAGATGAGATTGATATCCATGGTCAGCGGGACAACCAGTATCTCCTGAACACAGGTACCCATATTCATCTGCTGGATGAATATCTGCAGATCACAGACGCTGTACAGCAGGTAAAAGAAGCCTATCATGTGTGGAAGAACCTTGAAGAAGAGAAGGAAACTGCGCTGCGGGAAACATTCAGTGAAGCGGATCTTGAATACTTCAAACATGAGATTGATGAAATCGAAGCTGCTGATCTGAAGGAAGGCGAAGAAGAGGAATTGCAGGAAAAGGAAAAACAATTCAAATCACTCAAAGCGTCCTTTGAAAAACTGAACGCAATCATCGGAGGCTATGATGAAGACCTTTCCTCGAAAATGTATGAAATGAATCATCTGGTGCAGGCACTGGATGACTCAGATGTATTTAGTGCAGCCAAAGAGGCTATGAATGATGCCTATTATGGCTGGGAAGATGCCATTGAACAATTGCGGAGTGTCTTTGAATCGATGGATCTTTCCGAAGAAGAAATCAATGAAATGGAAGAACGGTTATTCCTGATTCAGCGTATGAAGCGCCGGTATGGACATACCGTAGCTGATATTCTTGCCTGCAAGGAAGAACTGGAGGCGCAGGTTGCCCGGTTCTCTGACCGGGAGAAATATCTCCAGGTTATGGATGAGAAAATTGCGAAAGCCAAAGATACCTATCTGAAGCTGGCCAAAGCTGTATCCAAGCAGCGCATTGATGGCAGGAAGAAACTGGATCAGGCGATTGCGTCGCATCTGAAAGATCTGATGCTGGAAAAGGCACGTTTTGAGACCAGCATCAAAACAGTCGAACCAAATGAAAACGGAATTGACCGTGTGGAATTTCTGATTGCGATGAATAAAGGGGAAGACCTCAAACCGTTATCCAAAACAGCCAGCGGTGGTGAACTGTCCCGCCTTATGTTAGGACTGAAGGTTATCTTTACGCGGCTCGCGGGCATTCAGACCGTTATCTTTGATGAAATCGATACCGGCGTATCCGGTCCGGTTGCGACATCGATTGGTCGCAAGATGCGAGAACTGGCACAGAACTGTCAGGTATTTTCCGTTACGCATCTGTCACCGGTTGCCGCAACAGCCGAGGCGTTGTATTTTGTGTCCAAGAGCGAAGATGATGGCAGAACCCATACCCATGTCAGACAATTGGAAGGCGATGCCATTATTGAACAGCTTGCGATGATAGCCAGCGGTGAAGTAACCAAAACTAGCATCGCAGCTGCACGGGAATTGTACGAAAGGAATCAGGCGCATTCATGAGCAGAGTGTACTTTCATATCGACCTGAATGCTTTTTATGCGTCATGTGAAGTATTGCTGGATCCATCCCTGAAAGGAAAACCACTGGCGGTCAGTGGGACTACACGCCGCAGTGTTGTCAGTACTGCCAGTTATGAGGCACGTGCCTATGGGGTTCACAGTGCCCAGCCCATTGAAGAGGCAAAACGCCTCTGTCGGGAGCTGATCATTGTGGAACCGCATTTTCATTACTATCATGAACTGTCCAATGAATTCATGGGCATTATTTCGGAATACACCGATACGATGGAAATTGCCAGCATCGATGAATGCTATGCCGATATGACAGAAGCGATCATGAAGTTTGAAAAACCATTGGATCTTGCCTGGCTGATTCAGCGGCGGGTCCGTGAGGAGCTTGGTCTTTCCTGTTCCATCGGAGTCGCACCGAATCTGTTTCTGGCCAAGATGGCCAGTGACATGAAAAAACCGAATGGCATAACCGTACTGCGGATCCGGGAAGTACCACAGAAGCTTTGGCCATTGCCAATCAAGGATATGCGAGGGGTAGGGGTCAAGACACTTCCATACATGGAAGATTTAAATATCAAGACCATTGGTGATCTTGCCAATTACCCGAACGTAGAAGAACTGCGGCCCATTTTTGGCAAGAATACGGAAGAGATGATCCGCAAGGCCAATGGCCATGATGATCGGGAGATCGTAACAGAATGGGATGCCAAGAGCATGGGTGTCTCTGAAACCTTTCTAGAAGATCTCACGGATTATGATGAACTGCGCGGTATGATCCGGAGCCTGTCCCGAACCTTATCAGAGCGGCTACGCCGTTCCAATAAAGCTGGATGTCTCATCTCACTGCGAATCAAGTATTATGATTTTTCCAATGCGGATCGCAGTGTACGCATTCCGGAGCCAATCTGGAAGGCAGATGATATCTACGTACAGGCAATTACACTGTTCAATGACAACTGGGAACAGGAGCCAGTACGATTATTGGGAATTTCGGTTTCAGACTTTGAACGGGCGGATGCCATGCATGGGCAGATCAAT
>JAFWJY010000216.1 GCA_017514525.1 Solobacterium sp.
GACTTACAGAGACAACGACGGTACGGTTCTTGGAACGGAAACCATCACGGATGGAGGTAATCCGGTAAATACACCTGTCCTCACGGATAAGGAAGACAACCGGTATTACTACACCTTCCTTGGATGGGGAACGGTTCAAAACGGCAGTGTGGAAGCAGGATGCATGAATAACATCATTGCGGACACAACCGTATACGCGATCTACCGGCTGGATGAAAAGATCTTCACGGTTCGCTTCTTCAACGGAAGCACGCTTATGGCTACGTATCAGAACGTGCTGTATGGCGCAAGTATCGATTACGATGTGATTCCGACCTACAGTGGGCCGGGCAACGCAGGAGACTATGTCTTTACCGGATGGAGTCCTCTGCCGGAAAACATCACAGCCGATACAGACTGCTATGCGCAGTATCAGTTCGTCGGTATGTATTTCCGCCAGTTCATGAACGATACACTCACGAGCTATGTGGATACCAACAATCTTACAAGCGTGGCGCAGTACGCCTTTGCAGGTTTGACGGTTCTGGAATATGTATCCATGCCGTCACTGACGCTGCTTCCAAGCTACTGCTTTGGCGGGAATACGGCTCTTGAAACGCTGAACGTTCCGGCAGTACTTGCGGCGAATATCCGTGCACTGGCGAGTCTTCCTGCGATTGAGACGATTACTCTCCCGGAGATTACAGTCATCAATGGAGCGCCGATGTTCAATACACTGGCGGCGGTAAAAGAGATTCGTATGCCGAAGCTTACAACCATGCCAAGCAGTGGAACGATCAGCGGATGCGAGAACCTTGAACTGGTAGATTTCGGTGTAGTGACTGCAATCGGTCAGCCGTTCAGCAGCTTCTTCTTTGAGAATATTACTTATATCATTCTCAGGAACACTACTACCGTAGCTGAGCCGTATGGTTCTTCCGGTGTGATCTTCTATGCGTCCAGTCCGCTTGGAAAGGGCAATGGAATGATCCTGGTACCGCGTTCCATGGTCGACAGCTACAAGGCCCATACCAGATGGGGAGCCTATGCGGCAGAGATTGTCGCAATTGAGGATCATCCCGAAATCTGCGGGTAAGTATCACTCCTTACTTCTCTTATCCCGTCCTTCATGATCTCCTCGTGGAGGTCTGGGATAAGAGCACGGTGAGGAATTGAAACTGAAAGAGGAAGGAGAAAGGAAGAAAGGGATAAAGGAATATGGCAAATTCAATCGCAACCTATTCAGATACGGTTATCATGAAATGCCTGCTGACCCACAATTTTCTGGATATGGGCAGTCGATTTGAAGATGACGTGATAACCAAAATCAAGACCGGTGCGTTCTTCAATGCGGAAAACCTTACTGAGGTTGTGGCACCGGCCGTGACAGAGATCGGATCGTTCGCTTTTGATGGCACGAGTCTATCAACGCTCACCCTGACCTGGGGCGAGCTTACTAAGATCGGTGTCGGAGCGTTCCGCAACGGGGGATTCAACGCAGTTCCACAGAATCTTGTTCTTTCAAAAGTGACAGCAATTGGAAA
>JAFWJY010000217.1 GCA_017514525.1 Solobacterium sp.
AATAAAAAGCTGAATCAGATTCTGAGTGAAACATCCTGTCAGTTGGAGAACAATTCCGGAAATACTGTTGTGGAAGGAGAACTCTCCAATGGCGATGTTGTGACCTACAGTTGTGCGTTTGATCCTTCCAAACTGAAGAAAGCGCATGTCAATATTCCTGAAACATCTGTTTCCTTTACCGTAGAAGGACTCAATGATCCAGCTCCGATCAACCTCTTTGAGGATGTCATTCTGTATGGTGAAGCGGATGAGGAATCCGGTGCGGTATACCTGTATGCAGAACCCCGTGACAAGAAATTTCGTGAAGTGTATTACAACGTTGTATCGGAAGATGAAAACGGCATCCTGGTCTATGCGGATATCTCCGATGATTTGTTATTAAAATATGGTTTAGTTGCGGAAGATCATTACCATACCTATCCCCAATCTGCACTCCCGGAGGACATCCAGCAGCTGGTACGGGAAGAAATCATTCGAACGAGTATTGGTCAGGCAGCCGCTAGCCGCGATGAATATGGGCGGGAAATCGCCAACGGTTCAAATGCGGATATTAATGCCCTGGCGCAGTCCTTTCTTGGCCGGGGCGGTGCCTGCAATGAAATTGCCAATGCGTTTATCTATGCGTTGTATGGCGTCAGAGTTCATACCGGTTACAGTCTTGATAATCTGTATCCGGTAGATACACCGGAAGCCGGTGACCTGATCTACTATTACGACACGGCTGGAAATTACCGGCATGTGGCAACCTATATTGGCAATGGATTAGTGCTGAATGGAAACTATGGGGATGGTACAGCCCATATCACCTCCATGTATGAATCCTGGTATGCCAATAATCCTATGACTTATTTGCGTGTAGCACGATAAAAAGCAGCGGTTTACAGGTAATCAATTCATAATCCTGTATCCGCTGCTTTTATGATTTTATTACTTTCCTAAAACTTCTTTGGATTTCTTGTCAGCAGTTTCTTCAATCAGTTTTACAAACTTGTCTGTAAGCTTCTGGATTTCTTCCTGAGCGTCCTTCTGGATGTCTTCATCCATGGTCTTATCATTCTTGATCGCAGTGTTAGCATCACGGCGAATGTTGCGAATCGCAACCTTAGCCTCTTCCGCCATCTTGCCGACCTTTTTAACCATATCCTTACGGGTTTCTTCTGTCATCTGCGGTACCGCAAGACGAATCACTGAGCCATCATTCTGCGGGGCAATACCGATATCAGCTACGTTGATTGCCTTTTCAATATCTTTGAGAGAAGACGGGTCATATGGCTTGATAACAAGGGTTCTGCCTTCTTCAACCTTAATACCGGCGATCTGGTTCAGCGGAGTCGGGCTTCCATAGTAATCGACATTCACACCATTGAGCATGCCTGCATTAGCCATGCCAGTACGTACACCTGCGAGATCTTCTTTCAGATGATCTACGGCGCTGTTCATTTTCTTTTCGCTGGAATCAACAATTGGATATGCCATTTTTCTTTCCTCCTGATTATTTAATGATGGTGCATACCGCAGTGCCCTGCACTGCCTTTACAATATTGCCAGGTTCATTCATGTTGAAGACCTGAAGTTCCATATGATTATCCATACACATGCTGGTGGCAGTGCTGTCGAGAACCTGAAGTCCCTTATTCAATACATCCATATAAGACAGCGAATCGTAACGTACCGCATTTGGATCTTTCTTCGGATCCGCACTGTAGACACCATCCACACCATTCTTGGCCATCAGAATGACATCTGCCTTGATTTCAGATGCACGAAGTGCTGCGGTTGTATCAGTGGAGAAGTATGGAGAACCGGTACCACCACCGAAGATTACAACTCTGCCCTTTTCCAGATGCCGAATCGCTCTTCTTACAATGAATGGTTCTGCAACTTTTGTAATATCGATACTGGTCTGAACTCTGGTCTGTATGCCATGGCGTTCAAATGTCGACTGCAATGCCAGCGCGTTAATAATAGTCGCCAGCATTCCCATATAATCACCCTGCACACGTTCGATGCCGATTTCTGTCAATGTCTTTCCACGGATGAAGTTTCCTCCGCCTACAACAATTGCCAGTTCTACACCTAGATCCAGCACTTGATGAATATCTTCCGCAAGAGTATCCAGTACCTGCGGATCAAAGGTTTTCCCATCGCCGGACAGCGCTTCACCGCTCAACTTCAACAGGACACGTTTGTACATGATTGATTTCCTCTGCTTTCCTGTTCTCAATTATAGCATTGCCCCATAAAGATGGGCAGAGTAAAAACAGTCAAAACACAGGCCGTGAACCTGTGTCAGATTATCTCTTCTTTGTACCAGACATGATACGCATGATGCGTTTTCTGTTTCTCGGCTGGAGGGAGTTCCATATAGGTCGGCCCATAGAACACATTCAGACATTCTTTATAGCCTTTGGGAATCCGGAAGGCATATTGCTCAAACGGTACCACTTCTGTTTCTTTGAACCATTCCCCTTTTAACAGTTCCTGCTTCATTGCCGCACATGGATAGCCGACATAAGTCGTCAGTTCATCTCCTGCATACTTCTGACAGAACGTATCCTGTTTCTGAATCAGCTCACGTCGTTTCCCTTTCGGGGAGAATGCTTTAATAATGCGAATAATCAGATTCAGATACCATTTCCGTTCTGGAATAATCTTCCAGTTCTGAACATCCAACTGGTGGCGGATTTTCAGGCAGTCATCGGTAAACCGTTTAGCTTCTGCTTCGGTATTGCCAAGATTATCTAACGGAAATACATCAAGATAGACGCCAATTTTCACGGTTGTCTCAACTGCTTCTTCCATGACGGTTCGTACATCTACCAGTTTGCCAGAGGATACATAAAGATCCGGTTCCTGATGGAAGGAAATGAATTTGTATCTAGGGTCTGTATTGGTTTCATTAAACAGCCTGACAAAGATTTCATAATCCTTTCGTGGCATACCGACATCGATATCATCATCCCA
>JAFWJY010000218.1 GCA_017514525.1 Solobacterium sp.
GATGGCTATTATCGGATTCAAAGCACGAATGCGTTATCGGATGGCAGTGTGATACCGCTGAAGAATGTAGGACTCTTCTCCTATAACTGGAATGACAGCGGCTATGTGCCAACGGCACAGGTAACTCTGGTCAACAGTGCATCTGTCTCAAAATCCGGTGAAGAACCAACTGATGAGTACAAGCAGGATATTCGTCTGTCACTGGAATCCGGCGGTATTCTGAAGATCGAAGGAACAGCTTACAGGCCTGGCATCTATGTTACCGAATCCAACGCGCTGATTCATAAGCTGGAACTTCTCGATGATGCATTTACGACGGTGAAATCCGTTAATCTTACGACCACTGCGGAAAATGATATTGCCTCGGTTTCCGGCACAATGGATCTATCCGATCTTGAAGAAGGCACCTACTTCCTGCGCTTCAGTACGCTGTATCAGAAACTCACACAGTACAGTGAAACGGTATTGCTGGCAGGTGGGACGGAAACTTCCATCACCGCAAAGGGCATCCAGTACCAGATCGTGCCGGGTGAATCGCAGACTACCCTGGTAGTCAGTGCGATGAACTGTGGAACAGGAGCAGCGTATGATCCATCCACAGATGCCTGCGTCTGTCAGACCGGCTATGAAAACTATGTGGAAAGCCAGGGCTGCACTGCGAAGCCTGCAGCGGAGGGATTGAAGATCTATCAGATGGTGGATTCTCTGTCCATGCTGGAAGACAAAACAACTCTTGCGGTAAGCGGCTATGCCTTCTTCCGCGGTATGAACGCTTCAGCGGATTCAACAGTGAAACATACCTTATTGCTGGTTGATCAGGAAACCGGACAGGAATATGCCTATGAAGCGGAAACGAGCACTCTGGAGGAACCGATGGACTTCGCAGATGGCTATGATTATTCCAGAATTGCCTATCGAGCAACGGTAAATCTTGGCGAGCTTCCGGAAGGCAACTACGCGCTGAAGATCAACGTGGAAAACGGTGATGCCTCTGACAGCACACTGCTGATTTCCAGCCGGTTTAAGGATCTGCCGGATCAGAAGATGGACGGCATGCTGGTACGTGTCTATGCACGGGCAATTGCCAATTACCGTCTGGAGATTTCAAAGGAGAAAAATGACATTGACTTCAGTGTCATAACGAAACCGACACGGCGCAATTCAGTTTATGCGGAAAACAGTCTGGAGCTGACGGATAATGTTCTGTCCATGGATGCGACCGCATTCATCTACGGCACAAACATCCGCACTGCTGATAACCCGGTTTATCAGCTTGTACTTGTGGATGAAGCAGGGAAGGAGTACCGCTACAACGCGGAAGTCTATACCAGTGACGCGGATCCGGCAAAACTTCTGAAGCTGAATGTAGAGCTGACGTCAGCCAATTTCCGTATTTCAAAAGATTTCTCGGATTTGAAAGACGGAACGTACCGGATGTATCTTGATATCCAAACGGATGAGAGTCACGACATCTTTGAACTCTACAACATGCGGCGCAAGGAAGATCTTGTGTCAGAAGTTAATCAGAAAGAGATCCGTCTGATGAAAGAAACAACGCACAGCCGTTATGTGCTGCAGGTAACGGATAAAAGCGTTGCGCATTAGGAAAACAAAAAAACCATATTGCCTGCTGTATGATCACACAGTGGCGATATGGTTTTAATTTGTCTTACCGGAATGAATCACTATCGTGATTGTGGTTGTCTTATCGATCACTGCACCATTGGGTGACGGAGAAATGCTTTCAATGCCGTTGTCATTATCCTGCTGGCTGGTATCCACGACAACGAAATTGAGATTGGTAAAACCGGCGTTATGGAAGACATCGGTAAGATCATTGCGGATTTCCGATTCAGACCGGCCATCAAACAATCCAATGTTGATATTCGGAAGCTTTGCTGTTTCAACCGGTTTTGGCCCTTTGGAATAGGTAAGGGTAACAGATGCGCCGGCCTTTGCCGAACTGCCTGCCGCAAGGCTTTGTCCGATGATCTGGCCAGCCGGTTCATCCCGGTAGCCGCCAGTTTCAACCGCGTTTGGATTCAAACCGGCATTCTTCATGGCAGTGATGCCGGAATCCTTATCCAGTCCCGTTACATTCGGGACACTGACAACTTTGCCGGAAGACACCTTGCAGGCAATTGATTTGCCGGAAACAGAACAGTTCTCGGTAATGATGCCGGAATCATATGTGGTGCTTTCCACGGAACTAGAGGTGATTGACCAGCCATTGGCCCGTGCCTCTGAAGAGGCGTTGTAGAGCGTAGACCAGCTGCTGCCGGCGTTTATTAGAGAACCGTAATTGAAGCTGTAGGAGCCCTTTGATACGGTGTAGCTGATCGAACTGCCAACCGCATACGTGCCGGTATCGTTGCGTATCAGTGCGCCGGCTTTAATAGCGTCGTCATAAGCGTAGGAGATGTTTCCGGGTTTCAGTCCCAGCGA
>JAFWJY010000219.1 GCA_017514525.1 Solobacterium sp.
CCATGCGGCGTTTTGACATGATGCGTCCGGCGATAGATACTTCCGCATTAATCTCATCCAGCTCTTCAGCTGTCTTTCCGCCATACGACTCCCGTATCTGGCCGCTGCGATGAGTACGCTCATACCCTTTTCCAAACGGATCAATGCCCTGCTCACGCAGTGCGTCCATCTTTTGACGCCGAACCTTCTGCTGGTCATTCAGCTCTTTTTCGGTTACTTCCTTAATGATTTCCTTCTTCTTTTCTTCCGCTTTTTCCTTGATCACCTCAAGCTGCTTTTCTCTTAATTCCTTGAGATCTTCATACGGTGTTGGATCAATTGGTCCTGGCATACTAGTTTTCCTCCTTCATGTATATAAAAAGCGCCATCCATTATGGGACGAGCGCTTTGTCGTGGTACCACCCAACTTCACATTACCCAGAAACTGGATAATGCCTCATTTCTGTCGTTATCGCCGATCAGCGGTCAACTCAGAAGTCCTTATAAACAAAGTATTCTTTCCTTCCTTTTCACCAGACAGAAGGTCTCTTCTTGAAAGCCCGCTTTGTTCTTTCTCCGTCACTGTCAACGCAGTAATCATAGCATAACCCCAACCACATAATCACACCTTTTTCTTCAGATCTTCACCAAGGGATACTTATGGTCCGGTGCAGGAAATTCCAGGTCAATTATTTCTTTGAAGCGCTGATACTGTTCATAGGAACATTCGGTAAGATTGTCATCCAGGTGAGAAAGCAAGGAGGTGTTGAACAGTGTGACAAACCCCTGTTCCACATTCATCCGCAACATATACGTCTCTGGCGGAATGTTGGTTTCCCTGCACAGCTTCATGACTGCCTTGTTTTTATGAATATCCGGATGTGGATGATAGTTCGACCCAAGAGAAGAATCATAAAGCAGGCATTTCTGCCTGCTGTAACCACATATTTTCCAAACGTTTCTGTTTACTCTTTTACGCCGCCTGCAGTAACACCGCCAACGATGTACTTGGAGAGAATCAGATAAACTACGATAACCGGGAAGATTGAGAACGCGATCGTCACATAGACAACACCCATATCGAACTTCAGCCAGTCTGCCGAACGCAGCTGAGCAATGAGAATCGGGAGAGTCTTCTTCTTGTCTGTGCTGAGGATCAGCGCCGGAGTAAAGTAGTTGTTCCAGGAAGAGACGAATGTGAAGATTGCCTCTACAGCGATTGCCGGCTTCATCAGCGGTACAACGATGGAGTTGAATGTCTTGAATTCACCACATCCGTCGATACGTGCTGCCTCGAGCAGAGAAAGCGGGAGGTTGGAGTCCATGTATTGCTTCATATAGAAGAATGCGACCGGAGCAGCGATTGCCGGAACAATCAGCGGTACAAAGGAATCCATGAGACCGAGCTTGCCCATGAAGGAGATGAAGCCAAGTGCAGTTACCTGTGTCGGAATCATCATGATCATGAGGATGAACGTGAAGATGGAATTTCTTCCTTTGAACTTATATGCATGAATCGCATATGCAGTCATACAGGAGAAGTATACGCACAGGCCAGCAGAGAGACCTGCAACGATAACGGAGTTGAGCATTCCGTTGAGAACCGGTACGGTACCATTGATCATGTTGGTGAAGTTCTGAATCAGGAATCTGCCTGGAATGACAGTAAATCCTGTTTTCAGACCAGAGTTGGAACGTGTTGCGTTGATGAAGAGGATGTAGAACCAGATAAGGCAGAGGAAAGAAAGGATACTCAGGACGATGTACGCGATTGTACGTCTTGCATGAACATTCATGCCCTTGCTAGTCGTGTTGTTCTTAATAGCATTTTCACTCATGACTGTTTCCTCCTTCCTTATTTAACCTCTCCCGCATAGGAGATCTTGAATACGATCATACTCAGGATGCCTGTGATAATGAACAAGAATACCGAGAGCGCACCACCCATACCGAAGTTCTTCGAGAACAGATGCTTGTTCAGGAACATGATGAGTGTCATGGAAGAACGTGCCGGATCACCAGTACCGTTGGTCAGGATCTGAGGAACATCGAACATCTGCAAACCACCGATCAGGGAAGTAATCAGAACGTAAACCAGAATCGGACGCAGGATCGGAAGTGTGATCTTCCAGAATACCTGTGTAGAAGTAGCGCCATCGACTTCAGCTGCTTCAAACAGGGACTGATCGATACCCATCATACCTGCCATCAACAGAATCGTCGTATTACCGAACCACATGACGAAGTTCATGAATCCAACCAGGCATCTGACAGCTGTTGCGTTCGACATGAACTTGAATGGCTGAGCCAATAGATGCAAATTGACGAGAATGGAGTTGATCGGTCCATTGTCAGAGAACAATGTGAAGAACAACATGGAGAAAGCGGATGCCATGATCAGGTTCGGCAGATAGATAACGGTCTTGAAGAACCGCTGTCCCTTCAGGCGAAGGGATGGATCTGTGAACCATGCGCCAAGCAGAAGTGAGAAGAAGATCTGCGGAATGAATCCAATGATCCACATGATCATGGTGTTCTTGCTGTAGTTGATCAGATCACCATTCGTAACAATGGTAATGTAGTTCTGAAGTCCAACGAAGTTCGGACCGATCTGAGTAAGACCGGAACGATAGTTCTCGAAGAAACTGTTGTAAATCGTTGTGACCAGTGGAATAAACTGGAAAACCAAATAAACAACGAAGAATGGAATCAGGAATATGTATCCCCAACGATTGTAGGATACAACCATACTCTTCTGTTTATGCTTGTACTTTTTGTCGCTCATAATACTACTTTCCTCCCCTTTGTAATAATTATGTTTTCTCAGTACTTAGAGCATATATATTGATTAATAATATATATCCTATAAATACTGGAATCGTTTCAGAAGATAAGATAAGTGCCTGCCCGGCCGAACCGGACAGGCACTTAAGTTTTTGGTTTTGAACTGAGATTAGTGAGTCAGTTCCGGATACTTCTCTTCAACTGCCTTGTAGAAAGCCTCGAGAGCTTCATCATAGGTCTTATAGTTGCCATCGAAGTAGTTCTTCATAGCATTCTGGAATTCTTCTGTGCATCCCTGGTCATAGTTGGAGATGTTAGCCATGGAGATCTTGTCAGCCCCTGCGCAGAACATAGCGAGCGGGTTCTGGCCACCAAGAATCGGGAATGCGAAGGAATCGTCTTTAGCAGCAGCTTCCATAGCCGGCTTGTTGTTAACGAAATCGGAATCCTTCTTAACGATGTCTGTCATAACAGACTCTGTGCATGTGAGCTGTTTCATGATGTCAGCTACGAGAGTAGGGTTGTCTGTGCCCTGAGCACCGCAGATCCAAGTTCCGCCCCAGTTGAATCCCTGAGGACCTTCAACAGCAGCCCAGCCGCCATCGTGTGCAACAGAACCTTCTTCATCTGCAGCCATGCAGAAGTTGATGAGCCAAGCCGGTCCGAAGTAGGAGAATACTTTGCCATCCTTCATGAAGCCAGCGTTCCATTCATCGCCCCAGAGATCGTATGTGCCAGTTTCGCCAGCGTCTACAAGAGCCTTGGAATCGTTAACCCACTTTTCGATGTTCTTGTCGATGTTGATCTTTCCATCAACAACCCACGGAGTAGTAACGTTGTTGGAGTAAACACGGAATGTGTCGTTAGCGGAGCATGTGATTGTGTATCCAGCTTCCTTCAGCTTGCCAGCTGCTTCGTTGAACTTATCCCAGTCAGCGAGAAGCGGAGCGATTTCTGCAGGATCATCTGTTCCGAATACTTCAGTAGCGATGTCGCGTCTGTAAACGAGGACACCCGGGCATCCCTGCCAGGAAACACCACGGAGAACGCCGTTGGATGTAACAACATCCTTTGTGTACTGATACTGGTTAGCGAGGTCAGCATCTGTGAGGCCGAGGTCACCCTTGACATCCAGAGCAACTGCAGGTTCAGCACCTGTGTACTTCAGAGCGTAGTCAGCTTCAACCAGGAAGATATCAACCTTGTCGTCTGCAGCTGCAGAAGCGTTTGCAGGAAGTACTTCGTCGAGTTTGTTCTGATAAGCGTTGTCATCAGACGGAGTGATTACGAAGTTAACTGTTACGTCACCGATCTTACCGGATGTAGCGTCAACCTTTTCATAACCAGGATAGTGGTCTTCAAGACGGGACTTGAATTCTTCGTTCCAGCAGTAGATGTTGAGAACTTTTCCTTCTTCGCCTGCAGCAGCTGTTGTTGTTTCTTCAGTAGCAGCTGGTTCTGCCGGTGTTCCTGCATCTGTGGCCGTGCCGCAAGCTACGAGGCTGGCAGCCATCAGAGCGGAGAGTAAAACACTTGCTAATTTTTTCACTATTCTTCCTCCCATATAGCCCTGTGTTTGCCCTGAATTGCTTCAGGGGCTTTAATGATCGGAGCTGCTTCACCCTGAATTCAGTACCAGTGAATCAGGATGAATTGTTTTGTATTGTCCCACATTTGTAGGACGTATTTGCTTCGACAATGAAAATGTAACCCCTAACAAATCGAATTGCAAGAGATTTCATCAAAATTTCTAAAAAAATCTATTGACAAAAATTTTTTTATCAACTATTGTAAACGTTTCATTTTGCGTAATCATGCGTTTTTGCCCGATTTTTTTCATTTTTCATAAATTTTTCGGCATCTTGTTTTTGCACAGAAACAATGTTAAATCATGTTTGTAAAGTCCTGTGTACCAGTTTGATTTGCAGTACCAAACCCTAATTGATTGGATAAAATTAATAATCCTTAAAGAGGAAGGAGGGATTTCCTATCAAATACGGTTATTTCGATGACGCGAACCGCGAGTATGTCATCACTACGCCAAAGACGCCACTGCCCTGGATCAATTATCTCGGCAACAAGGACTTCTTCTCGCTGATTTCCAACACGATGGGCGGCTATACCTTCTATAAAGATGCCAAGCTGCTTCGTATTACACGTTACCGTTATAATAACGTTCCTTATGACAACAACGGCAAATACTTCTATATCAAGGATGGCGAAACTGTCTGGAACCCCGGATGGCAGCCGGTTCGTACTGAACTGGATTCCTATGAATGCCGTCATGGCATGGGTTATTCCAAATTCACAGGTGCCAAAAACAATGTGGAAGCCAGCGTTGTAACACTGGTTCCGCTCAATGACACCTGCGAAGTCATGAAAGTCACGCTCACAAATAACGGTGACTCCGCAAAAGATCTCAAGCTGTTCTCCTATGTGGAATGGTGTCTCTGGAATGCGGATGATGATGAACGCAACTTCCAGCGCAACCTCTCTACAGGTGAAGTGGAAGTAATTGGCTCTACCATTTTCCATAAGACAGAATATCGCGAGCGCCGGAATCACTACGCGATCTTCTCTGTCAACGCGGATGTTGATGGATTTGATACCGCAAGAGATCAGTTCCTTGGCTTCTACAATGGCCCGGATCATCCGGATGCTGTACTGGCTGGCAAGTGCACAGGATCTGTTGCCTCTGGCTGGTCTCCGATCGCAGCACATCAGCTGAACGTTTCCCTGAAACCGGGTGAATCCAAATCCTTTGTCTTTGTTCTGGGCTATATTGAAAATCCGGACGATGACAAATGGGAAAGCTATGGTGTCATCAAAAAAGACAAAGCCTGGGCAATGCTTGAGCGTTATAAGACCGTTGATCAGGTCGATGCGGCATTAAGTGAGCTGAACGCATTCTGGACAGACCTGCTCTCAAATTATCATGTTGAGACCGGTGATGAAAAAGTAAACCGGATGGTCAATATCTGGAACCAGTATCAGTGCATGGTCACCTTCAACTTCAGCCGTTCTGCATCTTATTATGAATCCGGTATCGGCCGCGGCATGGGCTTCCGTGATTCCAACCAGGATCTGCTTGGATTCGTACATATGATTCCGGATCGTGCAAGAGAACGCATCATTGATATCGCAAGCACCCAGTTTGAAAACGGCAGCGCGTACCATCAGTACCAGCCGCTGACCAAGAAAGGCAACTCTGATATCGGCAGCGGCTTCAACGATGATCCGCTCTGGCTCATCGCCGGCACATCCGCCTATGTACGTGAAACCGGTGATACCTCCATTCTCAAGGAGATGGTTCCATTCGATAACGATGCCTCCAAGGCTCAGCCGTTGCTGGAACACCTCAAGCGTTCCTTCGACTATATCGTTACCCATAAGGGACCGCATGATCTGCCGCTTATCGGGCGTGCAGACTGGAATGACTGCCTGAACCTCAACTGCTTCAGTGCACATCCAGGCGAGAGCTTCCAGACATTCGGCCCGTCCGAAGGTCCGGTTGCGGAATCGGTATTCATTGCCGGCATGTTCGTTAAATATGGTCAGGAATATGCGGACCTGTGCGAACTGATGGGTGATGAAGCTGAGGCAAAGCGTGCGCGTGAGGAAGTAGCCAAGATGAACGCTGCTGTTCTGAAAGACGGCTGGGATGGGGAATGGTTCGTTCGTGCCTATGACGCCAATTCCAACAAGGTTGGATCCAAGGAATGTGAAGAAGGTCAGATCTACATTGAGCCGCAGGGCTTCTGCGTTATGGCCGGCATTGGTGTGAAAGAAGGTCTTGCACAGAAGGCAATGGATTCTGTTGAGGCAAAACTCGATACCAAATATGGCATTATGATCCTGCAGCCTGCTTACACCAGATATCATCTCGAGCTTGGTGAAGTGTCTTCCTATCCTCCCGGATATAAAGAAAACGGCGGCATCTTCTGCCACAACAACCCATGGGTATCCATTGCGGAAACTGTTGTTGGCGATGGCAACCGCGCATTCGAAATCTATAAGAAGACCTGCCCAGCCTACATTGAAGACATCAGCGAGATACATTGCACAGAGCCGTATGTCTACATTCAGATGGTCGCAGGCAGAGACGCCAAGTTCTTCGGTTAGGGAAAGAATTCCTGGCTCACCGGTACTGCCGCATGGACCTTCACGGATATTTCGCAGTACATTCTCGGCATTTATCCGACATTGAAAGGTCTCTCCGTCAATCCATGCGTACCGGAAGGCTTTGGTGACTTCTCCGTTACCCGTAAGTATCGCGGCGTGAAGTACAACATCACTGTCAAGAATCCGAACAATGTTCAAAAGGGTGTTGTCTCCATGACCGTCAATGGCAATGCGGTCGAAGGACATGTCATTCCGCTGGACGCCAATGTCAAAGAAGCTGACGTTGTCGTCACAATGGGCTGATTCCAGCATTCAAAAGTCTTATATGGTTTGATCCATATAGGACTTTTTTTCATGCAAAAAGAGGCATCCGCAGACGCCTCCTGATAAGAATCAAACGCTTGTTTACTGCCAATCAGGCCATAATGCCAAAGGCTGCCGCAGATCCCTTCTGAATCGGATTCTTCTTGCAGAAATCCTCAATCTCTGAAAAACTGTTCACAACGTTGTAGTCGACAGATTTCCAGCTTGCGCCGGCACCGTTGGCGTACAGGAAATCTTCTACACCTGTTTCAGCGCGTTCTTCCGATACGACACGCATGGAAGGCAGATAATCATCCAATGCATTCCAGCCGGCAATCAGCCCTTCTCCTTCCGGGAGTGCTTCCTTGTGGAATACGGACATCCATCCGTCTGTTCCGTTCTTAAACGTATTTCCAACGAAAAGCTTCCCTTCATCATTGCAATAAATCGTAACAATACTCCGGAATACATCCAGATTGTCTTTAAATTTAATAACTGTATTCATACTATTCTGATACCTCCTTGAATCATCCATACTCTACCCCTCGGAAACCAGGTTGTCCATGCGAGTTTCTAATTATTTTTTTCTGAATGGGGTTACAGAAAAAATGAATCCCCTTCCAAAAGAAACCGCTTTCCCCTGTGCAGCAGGCAATAAAAAAGAGAAGCCTTGAACTGCCCCATTGAAAATGGACGGTTCAAAAAAAAGCAGGAAGTATTCCTCCTGTACTATTAAGGTACAGGAGGATTTCTTTATGGCAAAGAAAGGAACGAAACATAAAAAGTATTTACCAGAATTCAAGAAAGAGGCAGTCGAACGATACATTTCCGGAGAATTAGGTGGTCTGGATCAAGCAACTAAGACATTAGGATTGAAATCTCATTCACAACTGAAAAGCTGGCTCAAATCGTACAGAGAAGACCCTGAGCTGCTGAAGCAGGACAACAGAGGAAAAGCTTCAAAGAAAGATGGTGTCAGAAAAGGCAGACCCAAAAAGGTAATTCTTGATGAACTATCCAAAGACGAACAGATCGAATATCTGAAGATGGAGAATGCAATATTAAAAAAAGTGAAGGCTCTCCGCAAAGATTACGGAGAGCACTGAGATATATGATCATCTACGATCTGAAAGAAGAATATAAAATCAGCCATCTCTGCAGGTATCTGAACGTGTCAACCAGTGGATATTACCGATGGCTGAAACTGGATCGCCCAATCAGATATTCCTTCGATGATTGGCTCGCCGATCAGATCGAGGATATCTTCCACAAAACGGAGAAAGGCTACAGATTTATCCGCGATGAAATCATGCGTCTGCACGGCGTCATCTATAACGACAAAACAGTGTACAAATACATGAAAATACTGGGTCTGTCCTCGCCGATC
>JAFWJY010000220.1 GCA_017514525.1 Solobacterium sp.
CTAGGAGCTTTGAACCAGCACACCAGCAAACGCACCATGGCACATCAAATCGAAGATGCGGATGAAGTGGATGGCGAGAAGATCATTCATCATATCCTTGGAAAAGATAATGACAGGGTCGTAAAAGAACTGTCCACACGAAGCGGCGTCAGCTCCTCACAGATGATCAAACTGCTGGCATTGCTGGCGCCGGCACTGCTGTCCGGCTTATCGGCAGCCTCCGGATCTGCAGCACAGGCAAAACCTGCCAATGATCTCAGCTCACTGATGTCAATGTTTGGCGGAGCTGCTGCAGCTCAGCAACAGCCATCTCCTTCCCTTGGAAGCAGCCTGCTGGGCTCCCTGTTTGGTCTTGGCGGTGCCAAGCCGCAGGCAGCTGCACCGGCAGAATCCTATTCTTCACTTTCCATGAACAGCACACCGGCGCCAGAGTCCTCCCTGGGTAATCTGTCTGGATTGCTGGGCGCTTTAGCGGGTGCTAATACTTTACAGAATCAGGTGCAGGAGAGTGCATTGAACGGCAGTGACCTTCTGGCACTTCTTGCCAAACTGGCGAAATAAAAAGCCTCACTCAGAGGCACGTATCAGGATGGGTATTCTTCCAGGAATACTCACATCCGCAATAATCCTGACGGTAGAGGCCATGCAGGGCAGAGAGTTCATCTTTGCGCACCTGGCCTCCGCCTTTTTTAAAATCACTGTAAAAGTAACGGACGGTTGGATGAAGCCGGGAAAGCGATTTCCCGATTTCATTCATTTTCTGACTGTCTTTCTGTCTGGAAATGGACATCACGGTAGTAAAGAAGTCAAAGCCATGGGTTTCTGCATAGGCAAAAGCTTCGTTCATTCGCACTGCATAACAATAGAAGCACCGGCCAAAGCCTTCCGGATCATCTTTCATCGGCTCCAGCGGCTTCATATACGCTTCGTGGTGATAAGGGGTCGTGATCAGTTCAATCGATGGATCTGTTTCTGAAAGATACCGACGCAATTCCGAAAGCCGACGGTCATATTCTTCCTTTGGCCAGATATTGGAATTGTTGTAATAAACCGTTAATTGAAAATGGTTTGCCAGAAATTCCAATGGATATGACGCACATACGGCACAACATGCATGCAGCAGCAGTCGGGGCTTGGCTGGGAATTCCTTATGATTCTGTTCCAGCTCCTTTAAGGACAGCAGATAGTAATTGGTCTTATGAGAGCTTTTTCTGGATTTCAGATAATTCCGGTAAGCCTGCTCATTCATTGGTAATGAACATGCAGTCACCAAAGGAGAAGAAGCGATACCGCTCCTGGACTGCCCTTTCATAAGCTTTCATGATGAGCTCTTTGTCGGCAAAGGAACAGATCATCATCAGAAGGGTGGACTTTGGCAGATGGAAATTTGTTAACATCGCATCAATCGTGTGCCATTCATAGCCCGGATAAATAAACAGGGTTGTTTCACCGGAACAGGCCTCAAAGCGTCCAAAGCGATTCCAGACACTTTCCAGTGTGCGTACACTGGTCGTCCCGACCGCAATGATACGGCGGCCTTCTTTCTTTGCCTGATTCAGGATAGCGGCAGTTTCTTCTGGCATGAAATACACTTCTTCGTGCATGACATGTTCTTCAATTGTTTCGGTATCCATCGGTCGGAACGTTCCCAGGCCTACATGCAGGGTGACATCAGCGATGGTAACGCCTTTGGCTCTTAACGCATCAAATACGGCATCGGTAAAATGCAGACCGGCGGTTGGTGCTGCGGCGCTTCCGCGTACTTTTGCATAAACCGTCTGATACCGTTCCGGATCATCCAGTTTTTCCCGGATATAGGGAGGCAGGGGAACATTGCCGAGCTGATCGAGAATTTCGTTGAAGATTCCCTCATACAGCATCTTCATACGGCGTATTCCTTTTTCACCGACCGAAACGCATTCTGCCCGCAGCATGCCGTCATGGAAGGATATGATCGTACCAGGTTTAATTACCTTGGCATTTCCGGCCAGACATTCCCAGATATCATCTTCCTCCTGCCTTAACAGCAGAAGTTCGACATGGGCGCCGGTTTGCTCTTTGGTGCCAAACAGACGTGCAGGTATGACTCTTGTATTGTTGCGGACCAGTACATCGCCTTCATGAAAGTAATCTGTAATGGTGGAGAATGTCGTACTGACGATTTCTCCGGTATTCTTATGGACCACCATCATGCGACTGCCGGTGCGGTCTGCCAACGGTGTCTGGGCAATCAGTTCCTGAGGTAATTCGTAATCAAATTCACTTGTTTTCATTCGTTGTTCTTTCTACTGTTTCCTTGTTGTAATACTGTTTTAAAACTTCTTCCCGCGGCAATGGCTTGTTGAAGTAATAACCCTGTGCTTTGTCGCATCCAACGGACTGCAGGAATTCAAACTGTTCTTTGGTTTCGACACCTTCGCACAGCGTAATCATACCAAGCTTATGGGCAAGCTCAACGACCATTTTGATGATCGGTTCACTCTTCTGATTCTGCGGGAAGTCCCTCAGGAACATCATATCGAGTTTCAGAACATCAAACCTGAAGTCCTTCAGTACATTCAGGGATGAATACCCGCTGCCAAAGTCATCCAGCCAGAGACTGAAGTTGTAGGA
>JAFWJY010000221.1 GCA_017514525.1 Solobacterium sp.
CATGCGGTCGCTTACCGCACGATGTCCCTGCTGCTTCGCAGACCTCCGGGACGTGAAGCGTATCCGGGTGATGTTTTCTATCTGCATTCCCGTCTTCTGGAGCGTGCCGCAAAACTCAATGATGAACTTGGCGGCGGTTCCTTAACAGCGCTTCCGATTATTGAGACACAGGCTGGTGATATTTCTGCCTATATTCCGACCAATGTAATTTCCATTACAGATGGTCAGATCTTCTTACAGACAGACCTGTTTGCGTCCGGTATCCGTCCGGCTGTTGATTCCGGTTTATCGGTATCCCGTGTCGGATCCCATGCGCAGACCAAAGCGATGAAGAAGGAATCTTCCTCCCTCAAGCTGGAACTCGCGCAGTATCACGAAATGCTGGCGTTTGCACAGTTTGGTTCTGACCTTGATCCGACGACCAAGAAGATCATCGATCATGGTACACGTATTACCGAGCTGCTGAAACAGCCGCAGTACGCACCAATGCCCATGGAGGAACAGGCACTTTCCCTGTATGCCGCAAAGAACGGCATCATTGATGAAGTGGAAACGGAAGAAGTCGCTGCGTTTGAAAAGCGCATCTTAAGAGAATTCCGTGAAAACCATGCGGACATCCTTGCGGAAATCCGCGATACCGGAGATATCAGTGACGAGCTGAGCGAAAAGATCAAAACGGTCATGGATTCGGTATTAGAAAATTACCGTCTGGTAAAGGGAGCGTAGTATGCAGTCGAAGCAGGCACTTCGTTCCCGCATCCGCTCGGTAAAGTCCACACGCAAGATTACCAGTGCGATGGAGATGATTGCCAATGCCAAGCTGTTCAAGCAGCGGGCAGCGATGGAAGCCAATCGCGAGTATGCGATGCGGCTGCGGGAGATGGTGAACGAAATCGTCACCCGTAATCCGGGGCTCGACAGTCCGTATCTGAAACAGAATGACAGCACATCCAAAGTAACGGTTGTCTTCTGCAGTGATATGGGGCTGTGCGGTGCCTACAACATGAATATCATGCGGCATATCCGTTCCACGCTGACACGGGAAGATCCAATCATTCTGATTGGAACCTCACTCTTCAGTCAGCTGAAGAACGCTGGATACAAGCTGGTAAATCAGAATCCGATTTCTTCTGATTCCATTACGCCGCAGTCGATTCGTGATGCCATTAAAGCAGCGGAGGAGGAATACTTCTCCGGCAATGTCGGTTCACTGGAAATCATCCGTACACGATTTGTGAACACGATGTCGTTCCGGCCGGAGACCATACAGGTTCTCCCGTGTGAACTGGAGTCGGCTGAACAGCCGTCAGAAGGCATGCATGTGGAAACACTGTTTGAACCGGATGCGGAAACGATCCTTGCGGAAGTCATGCCTATGATGATTGCGAATATTGTTTACAGTGCGTGGATGGAATCCACCACCAGTGAACAGGGAAGCCGTCGTATGGCAATGAAGACCGCTACCGATAACGCAGATGAACTCGGCAGTGAACTTCTGCTCGAGTATAACAAGGCAAGACAGGCCGCCATTACACAGGAGATCACCGAGATTGTCGGTGGTTCTGAGGCAGTCTAGACAAGGAGACAAACCTTATGAGTGAAACAGGAAAAATTGTACAGGTCATTGGATCGGTCGTAGACATCCGTTTTAGCTCTGATACACTTCCGGCAATCCGGAATGCGATCAAGATCCAGAATGGAAAAGACAGTGAAATGACCGTTGAGGTTGCCCAGCATATCGGTGATGATATCGTTCGCTGTATCGCGATGAGCACAACTGATGGTCTGACACGCGGCATGACCTGTGTGGATACCGGCGCGCCGATTACCGTACCGGTTGGTGAAGAAGTACTTGGACGCATGTTCAACGTACTTGGCGAGCCGATTGACGGTTTAGGTGAAGTACATGCCAAAAAGTATATGCCGATTCACCGGGAAGCACCGACCTTTGCCCAGCAGCAGACCTCGACCGAGATTCTGGAAACCGGCATTAAGGTCATTGACCTGCTGTGCCCGTATAACAAGGGTGGTAAGGTAGGCCTCTTTGGAGGTGCTGGTGTCGGCAAGACCGTCCTCATGCAGGAGCTGATTCATAACATCGCCATCGAACATGGCGGACGTTCTGTCGTAGCGGGTGTCGGTGAACGTACTCGTGAAGGCAATGACATGTATTTCGAGATGAAGGAGTCCGGCGTTCTGAAAAACACCGTGCTTACCTACGGTCAGATGAATGAGTCACCGGGTGCTCGTATGCGTGTCGCATTATCTGCACTTACCATGGCAGAATACTTCCGTGATGAAGAACATCAGGATGTCCTTCTGTTTATCGATAACATCTTCCGTTTTACCCAGGCTGGCTCGGAAGTATCCGCGCTGCTTGGACGTATGCCAAGTGCGGTAGGCTATCAGCCGACACTGGCAACGGAAATGGGTCAGCTGCAGGAACGCATTACTTCCACTGATGCCGGTTCCATTACCTCCGTACAGGCCATCTATGTCCCGGCGGATGACTTAACTGACCCGGCTCCGGCAACCGCATTCTCACACCTTGACGCAAAGACCGTCCTGGATCGTGGCATTGCGGCACTGGGTATCTATCCGGCGGTTGATCCGCTTGGATCCGGTTCCCGTAACCTGGACCCGTTGATTATCGGTGAAGAACACTACCAGGTAGCGCGTGAAGTACAGCAGATCCTTCAGAGATACAAGGAACTGCAGGATATCATCGCAATTCTTGGTATGGATGAACTCGGTGAAGAAGATCGCAAGATCGTTAACCGTGCCCGTCGTATTCGTAACTTCCTGTCCCAGCCGTTCTCGGTTGCGGAACAGTTCAGCGGTCTGCCGGGCAAGTACGTATCGGTTAAGGATACTGTACGTTCCTTCCGTGAGATTCTCAATGGAACGTATGATGATCTGCCGGAAGCTGCGTTCATGAGCGTCGGAACCATTGAAGACGTTGTGGAAAAGGCAGAGAAACTGAAATGAGTACGATTCAGGTCCGGGTGATCACACCGGAAGGAATCTACAAGGAGTTTGAAACACCGTATCTGAACTTTCAGACAACGGATGGAGACCGTGGAATTCTGCCCAACCATATGCCGATCGTCTGTTCCCTAAGAATCGGCAGGATGAGCAGTGAAGAAAACGGAGTCCGCACACTCTATGCGGTGGCAGGCGGACTGCTCTATTTCCATGATAACCATGCGGAAATCCTGACGGATGCGATCGAAAACAAAGATGAAATTGATATTGAACGTGCAAAAGCGTCAAAAGAGCGCGCTGAAAAACGGCTGGCAAGAACCGACCGGAATACAGATATGAAGCGTGCCGAACTCGCATTAAAGCGTTCCCTCAATCGTCTTAGTATCGCAGGTATGTAAGATAACAGGCATTGCATGAATGCAGTGCCTGTTTTGAAACACCTGTGTGCATACAAAGGAAAAGGAGACAAACATGTTTACAACAGGATATGAAATTACAACAGCAGCTACGAATGTGTTTAATGCGATTGTTACTGCGATATTTGGATGGAAACTGTACCGTGATATTAAACCAAACGAGAGAAAGGCACTTTGGGGCATCGTATTTATTCTGTTTTTTATCGTCTGTGTTTTGGGTTCCGTCGTACATGGCGTTCAGATAACACCGGAAGTAAAAGATCTGCTTTGGAATATTCTGTTTTTCATACTGGTATTAATGATGGCATCGTTTGTGACAGCGATTGTCTATGAAACAGATGGGTTATCCAAAGCAAAACAAACTGCAGTGCCGGCGTTACTACTGGGTGCGGTATATCTGATTCTGAGACTTACGATTCCGGCAGTGAAACAGATGCGGTTTACGGCGTTTTCAATCTACGCAATTGTATTGCTGGTGTATGCGATCATAAAACTGGTAGCTGTGAGAAAAGAAAAACCGTATGTGAAGAACTTTCTTTACGGTATTATCTGTCTGGTGGTTGGCAGTTTAGCACAGACCATGAAATTCATTAAGTTTCATTTCATCTATGATTTCAATTACAATTCCGTCTATCATCTGTTTACGCTGTTCCTGCTGTTGTTTGTATACAAAGGTCTGAAGGAATCACAGAAATATCCGAACTCCTAATTACTTCGCAAACAGATCCTTAAGGTTATACAGTCTGAAGCCTGATTTCTGCAGGCTTTTTTCATACCCGGATCTGGAAAAGAACCCATAAGTATAAAAGTGAAAGGAGTTCAAGTTGAACTGACCCATTGAAAATGGACGGTTCAAAAAAAGCAGAAGGAGTTCAAGTTACTAAAATTCATTTTAGTAAAATGGATTTTAGTATGTAGTAATTGGGATGATGAGTTAAAGGTAAGCAACCGATAAAAAATAAATAATATTCATTGTGAATAGGGAGAATAGTTATGAAGATTACAAAAAATGATAAGTATGTATCCCTGGTCCTTAAATGCATCACAGTGATTGCGGCGGTATCAGTTATCTTGCAGGATGGGAGTTTCTGGAAGGAATTCATTATCCATATTTCTTTCTGAACTGGAGCAGTCCGGCTGGTGCGTTTGGATTTACAAACGAACTTCCGTTTATGGGCTGTGTATGGTGGATTCTGGTATTGTTGCTGTTTGTGATTGGAGTCGGCAAACTGTATCTCTGGATTCTGAATC
>JAFWJY010000222.1 GCA_017514525.1 Solobacterium sp.
AGGTTACCGGAGCAGTATCCGGATCATAGGCATAGAACAGCAGATAGCCGGTTGTATGTTCGCTGATCGGAACACCAATCATATTGTCATACTTCATTGAGCGGATCGAGGCATCCATTGCTTCAAAGACTTCCGGAGATCCGTTCGGCACATAGGTGGCTGATTCCACAGAGACCGTATCCCCATACAGTGAAACAGCATTGACTTCAAAGGCATAGACCTTCGTCGTACTTGGCAGCAGATATTCCGTCTCCTGTCCTCCCTGCTTCTGATACAGCGGCAATCCCGTAATATCATATGCTTTGGAAACGGTCATCTGATAGGTCTTTCCATCTGTGATCACATCATCCGCCTTGTACTGAAGCTGACCAAGCGTACCAGTTGAAGGTATCAACGAGAAATTCAGATCGCCATTATTGCCAAAATCACAGCTGACTTTTACGGTAGCGGCATCACTTGTAACAGGAATAAACACATTGGCATCATAAGACTGCTCCTGTGAGATCAGTGAGAACCAGACATTCTGTCGGCCAAGATACAGGGATTTTTCTTCCAGCTGCTGTACATACGTCTCTGTTTCATCAAGTCGGATTCCTTCACTGGTCGTAAAATGCGACAGGGAAATATTGGTCGGTCCGTTGGCAGATATATGAAGCCGGGCAATGATAAAGCGGAAATTCACATCCGCAAGATCATAGGAAATATAATCTTTCAGGGTAATTGTCACATCGGAAAGATCCGAACTCTCTTTCGGTTTTTCCAATGGTGTTTCATTCAGCTGCACCGTATCCGAAAGCCCGGCGTCAGTATCTTTAGGGGCCGGTTTTCCAGAATTCAGAAACAGCACGTCAAAAACAAGCAGACAGGTGATGAGCAGAATCAGGATCAGTACGATCCAGATCAGCACATTTCGTTTTCTTATATTGGTTCGATTCACATCCTATATTATAAAGGGAATTCCAGGAGACGTACGGTGTTCACCCCTGTTTTTTTGCCATTTTGTGCAATTCTGAAATTTCTTCGTTTCGTGCGTTGCAATGCAAGTTTTGTTTTATAATAATTTCACGGATAAAAACACCACTCCGTAGCTGCGGATGTTTTTTTGAGTTTTGTCCGGATGGGTAATACTATGTCAAATAAACACAAGAAGAAATTGAATAAGCACAGGCCGGAACCTGCGGTTGTCCCGCCTCCGTTCCCTTCACAGCTGAAACAGGAAACGGAAGAAAACAGCGTACCGGAATTCCATAAGGATGAGGAAGTTCGCCAGGCGAAAGAAGCAGCCGAGCACATCATTACCGATGCGGTTGTAAAGGAAGAAGCAGAGCTTTCCCTGTTTACAGCAGATACATCTGCCAATAAGGAAGTCGCACCGCAGGAACCTTCAATCAGCGTGGAAGAAAAACCGGCAGAACCGGCAAAGGCAGATCCTGTCCCACAGAAAGCGTCAGCGCCTGCTGCAGCTTTGGAAAAGCATAAGGAACCGGAGAAAGCGGAACCTGCCCCGTTGAAACAGTCAGAAACTGTAAAACCGGCCGTAAAACAGGAAGAGCCTGTCAAGCCAGTCCGACAAAAGGCTGAAACTCCGCGCCGGGTAAAACCGGCAAAGATCAATGCAGGCCCGGAAAAAGCTCCCCGTTATAAAACCGGAAAGGTGCTTGTGGCGCTGTTTGTGGTTGCGCTGGTCTTTGGATTTGCGGGTGGCTTTGGCGGATTCATGTGGTTTGAAAAGATGATTCGCGAAGTTCCGCCGCTGGATGTCGGCAAGGAAAAGGAATATTCGCAGGCCTCTACCCTGCTCGATGCCAATGGCAACTTCATTGCGGAATACGGCACGAATGAGAATGTGGAATGGGTCAACACGGAAGAGATTCCGCAGCGGCTGAGAGATGCGTTCATCGCTATCGAAGATGAGCGATTCTATACGCATAACGGTATTGACCTCAAGCGACTGGTCGGTGCAGTCATCGGTCAGCTGACCGGAAACGCCTCCTATGGTGCAAGTACGATTACCCAGCAGCTGATCAAGAATACCCACCTGACACAGGAAGTAACTTATAAGCGTAAAGCGATGGAAATTCATCTGGCACTGGAACTTGAAAAAGTCATGCCAAAAGATGAAATTCTCACCTGGTACATGAATACGCTGTATCTCGGCGATTCCAACTATGGTGTAAAAGTAGCTGCGGAAGACTACTTCGGTAAAACATTGGATGAGCTCAGCCTCAAGGAATGTGCGATTCTCGCCGGACTTGCGCAGTCTCCGAACAAGTACAATCCGCGTCTCAATAAGCTTAAGGGTGACATGACGCCATCCAATAAGCGTGCAAATAACGTTCTTTATAAAATGTATGACACTGGCAAGATCACGGAAGCTGAATATCAGCGTGCGGTCAGTGAACAGCTTACCGTACTGGATAACTCCCGCCGGTATGAACTCTATGACTATCCGATTTACGTCGAATACGCCATTGAGAATGTCGCACAGGAATTACTGGAACAGGAAGATGCGGAAATCAATGATGATACGCTGTATCAGAAGAAACAGTGGCTGCGTACCGCAGGTTATGTCATCTATACCGCATTCGATAAGAATATTCAGGATACAACACAGGATGCGATCACAAACTTTGATCGCTACCCTTCTCTGATCACCGGAACACAGGTTGAGGCAAGCACGGTCATCATGGACCAGCATACCGGTGAAGTTGTCGCAATGGTCGGCGGACGTGAAGAACCTACCGAACCGGAAGGATTCAACCGTGCTACAGACAGTACGCAGGCCGTTGGTTCCTCCATCAAACCGTTATCTGTCTATGCCCCGGCATGTGAAACCGGCGATTATCCAGGCACAACCGTCATGGATACACAGGAAAGCATTCAGGGTTACGGCGCAGATAACAGCTATCCGAACGGCGACCACACCGGGTCCGCAATTACGATGCGCCGGGCATTGGAGCTCTCGCACAATATCCCTGCCGCACGCTTCCTGCTGGAACATGTCGGCCTTGAGCGGGCTTATGACTTTATGGTCAAGGAAGGCTTTGCGCCAGAGAATCTGGCCAAGACACCTGCCGGACTGGCACTTGGCGCAACGGACGTCACGACATTGGAAATGACAGCTGCCTATGCATGTCTTGCCAATGGCGGTGAATATATCAAGCCGCATGCCTACAAGCGTGTGACGGATCGGTTTGGAAATGAGATCCTCAATGGTAATGATGTTGAGCGTCATCAGGTATTCTCCAAATCAACCGCATGGCTGGTCACCGACATGATGCAGAGCAACATGGTCGATGGCTATGGCGTCAACGCAAGACTCAACGGTGTCACCTCTGCCGGAAAGACCGGCACGCATGAGCATCAGGTCATCTCGTTTGGCGGCTATACTCCTTACTACACAAGCTTTGTACGAATCTCTGCGGATGACTATGTACGGATGATCAACAGCTCCTCCTACTATCAGTCCGCAGGTCTGTGGAAATCGTATATGCAGCCGATCCACGAAGGACTGGAAGATCGTCCGATTCAGGATTTCTCTGCTGAAGATGTCGGCATTCAGAAATACTGGGTATGTACAAACAGCGGTCAGCTGGCACAGGACTGGTGCGGCGGCCAATGGGAATACGCTGCCCCGAACAACGCCCCTACCGTCTACTGTGAAGGCCACCAGTATGGCAGCGGTGATGAAGACTGGGGTGAATGGCAGGAAGACAGCATCGACTACAGTGATCCGGAATGGTATCTCCACGGCTGGTGGGACGAAGCAGGAAACTTCCATCCGGAATAAGCAATTCTAGAAACACTTGAAAGGATCCAATCGGGTCCTTTCTTTTTGGGTTTATCGAGTCACAGGCATTAATGGGCGGCAGCTAAAAAAGGCGGTAAGCATTTTCAGCTCACCGCTTTCATTATGTTTATTTGATGCCGTCTGGATTCTTTACCGTAAAGTTCCAGGAATCACGGCACATCTCATCGATGTTGTACTTTGCCTTCCAGTGCAGAAGCCGTTCTGCCTTTTCG
>JAFWJY010000223.1 GCA_017514525.1 Solobacterium sp.
CGCTGCTGATCCTGTTTGTTGTAATCGTTGGAGGTTCCTACCTCTTTTCTGTCATTACGCGCAAGGAAACAGCTTTGTATGTCACACTGGTGAATTTCAACTTAACACAGGAGTCGTCTGAGCCAATGATTGAACCATTTGCCCGTGAACATATCAATACTCGTAAACAGGAGATTGAGATTGACAGTTCTTCCTATATTTCCTCTGATAAAAACGAAATTAATTTTGTGAAATACGGTTATGAAGATGAACAGCGTCTGTTCTCCATGGTTATGACCGGTGAAATCGATCTCTTTATTACCGGGGAAGATGTAATCAATCGATATGCGGAACAGGAATGGTTTGATGATCTGCGTACAATCCTGAATGCATCAGATCTATCTGAACTGGAAAACAGAATTCTATCTCATAACGGCATCCCGATCGCAATCAGGATAGATGAGTCATCGATCCTGAATAAATACTATTTCTACAATGGCAGACAGGGAGAAACACTGTATGCCGGATTCCCGGCGGGAGGGAAAAACCGGGAGCTTGCGTATCAGTTTATCCAGTATCTCATGCAGTAACTGCTTTATGCATTACTCACAATCCACAGAAAAAGCAGAGACAAATCTGTTCGGGTGAACAGCTGTCTCTGCTTTTGGGTTATTCGTTCAAATATATGGAAGTTATATTACAGACCGAAGTAGCGCTTTGCGTTGTAGTAGCAGATGCCTTCAACAATTTTCTTCAGTGCCGCTTCATCATTCGGGTATTCACCGTCTTCAACCCACTTGCCAACCTGGTTGCAGAGAATACGACGGAAATATTCATGACGTGTGTAGCTTAAGAAGCTGCGGCTGTCTGTCAGCATGCCGATGAAGTTGCCGAGGCTTCCCAGTCTGCCGACGATCTGCAGGTGACGAACCATACCGTCTTTTGTATCGTTGAACCACCATGCGGCGCCAACCTGTACGCGGCTTGGCACATCGCTGTCACACTGGAAACATCCGGAGATGGTTGCGACAAGATCCATATCGCTCGGATTGAGGGAATAAAGAATGGTCTTCGGGCACTGGTTGGTATAGGTGAGGCAGCTCAGCAGTCCCTGAATACCATGCACGCAGTTATGAGCGTCCATTGCGTCAAAGCCAGTATCTGCACCATACTTCTCATAGAACTTCTGGTTTGTGTTACGAATCGCATTGTAGTGCAGCTGCATCGCGACATCGTTGTCATGATACATTCTGCCAAGGCCTTCCATCAGGTAGGACTGCCAGTCGCGGCGTTCCTGTTCACTGACAGGTTCATTTGCCATAGCCTTTTTGAATGCGACATCTGCCTTTGCGGCATCGGCACCTGTGTAAGGAATTTCCTCGATGCCATGGTCACTTGCTTTACAGCCAAGGCTGACAAAGAATAACAGACGTTTCTCAAGTGCCTTCAGACAGCTGTCTGCGCCATTGATCTCAACGCCGGCAACTTCAGAGAGCTGCTTCATATAGGAATCAAATCCATCCATATGAACATTGAGCGCTTTGTCCGGACGGAAGCTCGGGCAGACCTTAACCTGAATGGTAGGGTCTTCCTTGATCTTTACATGCCATTCCAGGGAATCAACCGGGTCGTCTGTTGTGCCGACAAACGCAACATTGCTGGACTGTACCAGACCGCGGACGGTGCACTTCGGATCATTCTGCAGTTTTTCGTTGCAGATGTCCCAGATTTCCTGGGCATTAGCTCCGTTGATCGGCTTTGTATAACCAAAATATTTCTTCAGCTCCAGCTGGCACCAGTGAATAATCGGGTTGCCGATTGCCATTTCGGTTGCTTCACAGAACTTCTGGAAGCGCTCGCGGTCAGGCTTGTCACCGGTAATGTATTCTTCGCTTACACCATTGCAGCGCATCAGACGCCATTTGTAATGGTCACCAAAATAATAGTCTGTGCCATCCGCACGCTTCATATGGCCGCCGAGCCATACCTGTGCGATGTTTTCGAACTTACGATCTTCATAAATCTCTTGCGGAGGAATGTGACAGTGGTAGTCAATAATCGGCAGTTCTTCCGCATACGTGTGATACAGATGCTTTGCAGTTTCGTTTTGAAGTAAAAAGTCTTCACCCATGTATTCTTTCATAATATCTCCCTACAATAATGTTTAGTAAACGGGTTTGCCAATATGAATTATAAATACCTTTCATATTATGCTTATAAACATCGTAACACCGCGTATTTATAGTGTCAATGAAGCTGGAATCAGGAAACGGTGAAAAAATGGTGAAACGGTTTACCATAGAGCGTGATGCGGAAAAACCCAGAGAATGGGAATGGGAAGTCTGAAGCCGGTATGATTGACAAGAAGGAACAATCATTTCAAAATTGAGATTAATTCTCAAATCGTGAGACCGATATGAACAGGCCGGTTCAGACGAGTTCGCCGACGGTGACCGAAGTGCTTGATCAGCGTACATCGCAGACAGAAGAACCGGAACGCAGAGAAAACAGCGAACATGAAGAGGCAGTGCTGGAAGAGAACGAGGATCGTTCGGAATCAGCAGACATTGATCTGACGCAGGTGTCATCAACGATGAGCTATTCCTGGCTTGGCCAGATACTTAACCATCCGCAGGATTATCTTGGACAGACAGTCCGGATTTCCGGAATGTTCAGTTCCTATTACAGCAAGGAGACAGATAAAACCTATTATTCTGTCATCCTGACAGATCAGACTGCCTGCTGCAATCAGGGACTGGAATTTGTTTTGAA
>JAFWJY010000224.1 GCA_017514525.1 Solobacterium sp.
CATGATTGCGCTAGCAGTCGTATTCACCGCAGGCATCTCCATTTGTTATCTTGCCTCCGTGTTCGGCGGCCGAAACGTCTATTCTCCCGCATTTGCGCCAACGGATACCTCCGCGTTAGCACAGATCATGAAGATTGCGGTGATCTCACCATGGGCATTTATCGGATTTGAAAGTATTTCCCACCGGACGCCAGAGTTCTCGTTTGAAACGAATAAAATCTACAAAGTGCTGCTGATCTCAGTCATTTCCACGCTGCTGCTGTACTGCCTGACGGTATTACTTTCGGTAACGGTGTATCCGCCGCAGTTTTCCAGCTGGTTCGATTATGTGACTCACCTGGATCAGTTAAGCGGCCTGGAAGCACTTCCGGCGTTCTATGCGGCAAACGCAAGTCTTGGTTCGCTTGGCGTCTGGATTCTTGCGCTTTCCTTGCTGGCATTGATCATTACCAGCCTGATTGGAAACATGACCGTGCTCAGCCGTCTGTTTTATTCCCTTGGACAGGACAGAATTCTTCCGGAACGGTTTGCCAAACTCAGCCGCCGTGGAACTCCGGCGAATGCCATCATTGTGATTGTGATCGTATCCTGTCTGATTACGTTATTAGGACGTACCGTCATTGGCTGGATCGTTGATGTCACAACGATTGGCGCGATTCTGATCTATGGATTTGTATCTGCAGCCGCTGCCTCCCTTGGGAAAAAGATGGAAGACAAACGAGAGATGTGGTATGGCCGGGCTGGCCTTGCCATCATGCTGGCACTGGGCGCTGCGTTTCTGATTCCGAATATTTTGTATGAAGGCTCTATTGCCAATGAAACCTACTTCTTCTTTATCGTCTGGAGTCTGTTAGGTTTCCTGTTTTTCCGCTGGACGCTGCATCAGGATACCAAGAAACGCTTTGGCTCTTCCATCACGGTCTGGGCAGCGATGCTGGCGATGGTATTGCTGGTGTCGTTTATCTGGCTGCGCCAGTCCATGATGACCAGCTATGACGCTGCGCTTGAACGCGTTCATGAATACTACACCAGTGAATCTGCTTCCGCTGGTGACAACGTTCAGGATGAAACCTACATCACCCAGCAGATGTATCAGATACAGACACAGAATATCCTGATCACCGGTATTGCCCTCAGTATGTTTGGATTTGCGCTGCTGATCATGTTAACCAACCACAGGTTTATGAGCAGGCGCTCCAAGGAAAGCGAACGGATTGCCAACCGTGACCCCATGACGGGCGTTATGAGTAAACATGCTTACCTTGTCAAGGAACAGGAGATGAACGCCGCAATCGAATCAGGGGATCTCGCGGAGTTTGGCATTGTTGTATGTGACGTCAATGGATTAAAGAAGATCAATGATACGCTTGGTCATAAAGCAGGGGATGAGTATATTCGCAAATCCTGCCGCATGATCTGTGATATTTTCAAGCATTCTCCGATCTACCGGGTAGGCGGCGATGAATTCGTCGCGGTTCTGACGGGAAGAGATTACACTTCCCGCAAAGAGCTCTTAACAATTCTGCATGATACTTCCGTTTCCCACATTGATAACAATGAGGCGGTTGTTTCGGGAGGCCTTGCCATTTATGAACCGGGCGATGAATCCGTTCATCATGTCTTTGAACGTGCGGATGGTGAAATGTATCTGGAGAAGAAACTCCTCAAGAGCCTTGGGGCAGTAACCCGTGATGAGGAATCAGACGCTGCTGAAGAATCCGATATGATTTCCTTCATCGACGATGATCCGGTCATCAAGATTCGCAGACACCTGCTCATTGTTGATGACTCGGAAATCAACCGTGAGATTATGGGCAGCATGCTCGAAGACAAGTTTGAAATCCTTTATGCAGGGGATGGCGAAGAAGCACTTGAAGTCATGAAGGAACATAAAGACGAAATCGCACTTGTTTTGCTGGATCTTTCCATGCCGATCATGGATGGACGTGGCGTGCTCAAGGCAATGCAGATGGATGATGAACTCAAACTGATTCCGGTCATTGTATTAACCGCAGACCAGGATGCGGAAGTAGAGTGTCTGAAGCTTGGCGCGATGGATTTCATTCCAAAGCCATATCCGGCCTGGGAGATCGTTCGTACACGAATTGAAAAGTGCATTGAGCTTGCCGAAAACCGTACGATTATTCAGACTACCGAGCGTGATGCGCTGACCAAGCTCTTCAACATTGATTACTTCATGAACTATGTGAAGAAGTTTGACCAGCATTTCTCTGATATGGCTACTGATGCGCTGGTATTGGATGTCAATCACTTCCATATGCTCAACGAACGTTATGGCAAGTCCTATGGTGATATGATCCTGAAGCGGATCGGTGACAGTATTCGCCATATTGCCCGTGAAGTAGGCGGGGTTGGCTGCCGTCAGAGTGCCGATATATTCCTGCTTTACGGCCCGCATCAGGATGACTATACCGAGATCCTGGATCGGATATCCAATACCGTCCGGGGTGATGACCCAACCAATAACCGCGTTCGTCTGCGGTTAGGCGTATATGAGAATGTTGAAAAGGGAATGGATATTGAACGCCGGTTTGACCGGGCAAAGCTGGCCGCCAATACAGTAAAAAACAACTACCTGAAAGCCATCGGCATTTATGACGAACAGCTGGGTGAACAGGCATTGTATAAAGAGCGGCTGATTGAAGATTTCCGACCGTCCATCGAACATGGCGACTTCTGTGTATACTACCAGCCGAAGTTTGATATCCGTCAGGAAAAACCAATGCTTACCAGCGCGGAAGCCCTGGTACGCTGGAATCATCCTGATCTTGGTATGATCTCACCGTTATCGTTTATCTCCTTGCTGGAAGATAACGGCATGATCATGGAACTTGATACCTATGTCTGGAAACAGACCGCAAAGCAGATCCGCTACTGGAAAGATACCTTTGGATTCTCCGTGCCGGTATCTGTGAATGTATCAAGAATTGATATGCTGATGCCAAACTTGAAAGGCATCTTCCAAGATATTCTGAACGAATACAATCTGTCCGCAGATGACATCATTCTTGAAATCACGGAATCTGCCTATACCGGTGACAGTGAGCAGGTCATCTCTGCTGCACGTGAACTGCGCGGCATGGGCATGGGCTTCCGTATTGAAATGGATGACTTTGGAACCGGATATTCCTCGCTGGGGATGCTGACGCATCTGCCGATTGATGCCCTTAAGCTGGATATGACCTTTGTGCGCAACGCCTTTGGAGAAACCAAAGATGTGCGCATGATTGAACTGATCATCGATATTGCGGATTACCTCCATGTACCGGTTGTCGCAGAAGGCGTAGAAACCGAAGAACAGTACCTGGTACTGAAGGCAATGGGCTGTGATATCGTTCAGGGTTATTACTTCTCCAAGCCTGTTCCTGCACCGGAATTTGACAAATTCCTGGAAGCGCGCAAAGGTCAGACTGCTGAAGAAGCTCCTTCCATCAAGAAAGCCTATATGAGTATTTCCAAAGCGCTGATCACTGGCTTTGAAACACTCTATTATGTGGATCTTCTGACCGACTTCTATCTCGAATTTAATGGCTGTGACGGGGATGACCTGAAGATTTGTCCGGGTGGACAGGACTTCTTCCATGATGTCTATCTGAAAGTCATTACCGGTGTAGCTGAAGAAGACAGAACTGCCATGATGGAAGCCCTGAAAAAAGAAACCGTAAAATGCTATGCCGGCATGGAAGAACCTCCGGTTGTAACATTCCACCGCATTGAAGACGGACTGCGCAAAGCGTATAACATGCAGGTGTTTAAGATCCGCAGTAATGATGATTCGCATGTCATGATTGGCATCCGGGCAGCGGACGCATCCTGATACCGCGTATAAAACAGAGCGTATATGGTCTTTGCGCCGGGATATTTGTGTGGGGTATAGAGCATCATTTACGAATTTTTTGCGAACGGCAGCGTTGAAAAACGAATGTGTTCATCGTATATAACAAAGTAGCAGGGGATACACCCTGAAAGGAGAATTATGATGGCAAAGTTTATGATTGAATTAACAGATGAAGAACTGGATCAGATCAACGGCGGTTTGGCGATCGTCAAGGACATTCTGTATAACGATCAGATTATAAAAACGACGATCAGCCCTGCTGGCGGAAAGGATGTGACCGCCGGCAAAAATGATCCAGGAGAAAACCCGGTCTTCAAGTAAGAATGGGAATCGTCCAGGACACGGAATCTGATGAACGTAAAAGAGCTGTGTGTTGATCAAACATACAGTTTTCTTTTACCAGCGGAAATCCTTGGTTTCTGTTTGTATCTGAAGTCTGACGTGGCTTATTGATCACTGAAGCGTATATAGGATTGAAATCTAGAACATTGAACTTGTTCAGATGTGTCAATTTTGAGAAAGCACTACGGTATGATGAAAAAACACGTTATAGA
>JAFWJY010000225.1 GCA_017514525.1 Solobacterium sp.
GATTTATCAGCTGACAATGATTACACCGCTGTTCCTTGAAAGCCTCCGCAAGATTGTCGATTATGAACAGGTATTAAAGCAGAATCCAAACGATGTTGAGGTGCTGAAGCAGGCTAAAATCATGGGCTTTGCGGATAAGGCAATTGCGGCTCTTTGGAACTGCAGTGAACTGGAGGTTTATCAGATGCGGAAAGCAGCAGGCATTACGCCAATCTTCCGCATGGTAGATACACTGCATACGGGAACCTATATCGCTTATCTCTACTCTTCCTATACTGGTGAAAATGAATCACGTCTTACGGATCGCAGAAAAGTAGTTGTAATTGGTGCCGGCCCGATTCGCATCGGTCAGGGTGTTGAGTTTGACTACTCGTCTGTCCATGCGGTACAGACGATTCGTCGTTCCGGTTATGAAGCAATCATTATTAACAACAATCCGGAGACGGTTTCTACAGACTATACGACAGCGGATAAGCTTTACTTTGAACCGCTGACAACAGAAGATGTCATGGCAATCATCGACTTTGAACAGCCGGAGGGCGTGATCTGTTCGCTGGGCGGCCAGACTGCAATTAACCTCGCGCAGCCGTTAATGGAGCGCGGAGTGAAACTGATTGGAACGGATTGTGCGGCGATCGAACGTGCTGAAAACCGTGACAGTTTCGAAAAGGTTCTGCAGCAGCTGCAGATCCCGCAGCCGAAAGGGGAAGCAGTTACCAATATTGAAGACGGCATCCGGGTTGCGAAGGAAATCGGCTATCCGGTTCTGGTAAGACCGTCCTTTGTATTAGGCGGACGTGCCATGCAGATTGTGTCAGATGAGGAACAGCTGAAGAAATATCTGCGTACAGCAGTTGAAGTAGATGCCGATAAACCAGTTCTGGTTGATCACTACATTCAGGGAAAAGAACTGGAAGTCGATGCGATCTGTGACGGTGTGGATGTATTTGTGCCAGGCATTATGGAACTGGTAGAGCGTACAGGTATTCACTCTGGTGACTCGATTTCGGTATATCCGACATTCAGTGTTTCCGATAAAGTAAAAGGAATCATCCTCCAGTACGCAAAGAAGCTTGGTCTTGGCATTGGAATCGTTGGACTCTATAACATTCAGTTTATTGTAGATAAAGAAGAGAATGTCTACATCATTGAAGTAAACCCGCGTTCTTCCAGAACGGTCCCGTTCCTCTCCAAGGCGACCGGTTATTCTCTGGCTGATATCGCAACAGAAGTCATTCTTGGAAAATCGCTGAAGGAACAGGGTATTTTCACGCTCTATCCGGAAGAGAAGAAACGCCATTATGTAAAAGTGCCGGTCTTCTCCTTCAATAAAATCAAAGGACTGGATGCGTATCTTTCACCAGAAATGAAATCTACCGGAGAAGCGATTGGTTATGATGACAAGCTGAACCGTGCATTGTACAAAGCGCTGCAGGCAAGCGGTACAAGGTTACAGAACTATGGAACCGTATTTGTGACGGTCGCAAAGAAGGATAAGGAAGAGGCACTGCCATTAGTCCGCCGGTTCTACAACCTTGGTTTCAATATCCAGGCAACCCCTGGTACTGCAGAATTCCTGAAGGAAAATGGAATCCGCACGCACGTACTGCATAAGATTAATGAAGGCAGTGAAGACATCCCGAATGCGATCCGTCAGGGGCATCTTGCATATCTGATCAATACACAGGATCCAGGCAACATGTCCGAGGCAAGCGATGGCGCGAAGATTCGTCGTCTGGCAACAGAATACAATCTGACGATCTTTACATCTCTGGATACCGTTTCGGTATTGCTCGATGTATTGGAAGAAACAACACTTACAATTTCAACAATTGACGCGTAATAATTATGAAACAGCGAATTTTAACAGTAACAGAAATGCGACAGCTTACACCGGATGTGTTTGAGATGAAACTGACCGGGATTGAAGATGCTTCAATCCTTCCGGGGCAGTTTGTAAATCTGAGTATCTCGAATCTCTTTTTGCGGCGCCCAATCTCGGTGTGTGATGCCAATGGAAATGAACTGAAACTTGTTTATCGTGTGGTTGGTGAAGGTACCGAACGACTGCGGCAATACAAGGCACAGGACACAGTTGATGTGCTCGTTGAATTAGGGAATGGCTATGATCTCACACGATCTGGAGAGCAGCCGCTGCTGATTGGTGGTGGAGTTGGAGTGCCTCCGCTCTACTACCTTGCCCGCACACTGATCGGGCAGGGAAAACAGGTAACTGCAATATTGGGTTTTAATAAAGCAGAAGAATGCTTTTATGAGGAAGAGTTTCAGAAGCTGGGTGTGAAAACGATTGTGACAACAGTGGATGGGAGCTATGGGCAAAAGGGATTCGTAACCGATGCGCTTCCTGAAGTTTATTCATATTTCTATGCATGCGGTCCGATGCCAATGATGAAGGCGCTGTATCAGAAAACGACAACATCCGGAGAGTTCAGTCTGGAAGAACGGATGGGCTGCGGATTTGGCGCATGCATGGGCTGTTCAATTCAGACGAAAAACGGGCCGAAGCGTGTCTGTAAAGAAGGTCCGGTATTCCGGAAGGAGGATCTGCTGTGGGACGATTAACAACAGAACTTTGTGGGATCACACTGGATAATCCGATTATTCCGGCATCCGGTACATTTGGCTACGGATATGAGTTTGCGCAGCTGTATGACATTAATATGCTCGGGACCTTTTCCTTCAAGGGAACAACTAAAGATCCGCGCTTTGGAAACCCGACTCCGCGAATCGCGGAATGCGCTGGTGGAATGCTGAATGCGGTTGGCCTTCAAAATCCTGGTGTCGAAAAGGTTATACAGGAAGAGCTGCCAAAACTGAAAGAAGTATTCCATAAACCGGTAATGGCCAATGTCAGTGGATTCTCGGTGGATGATTATGTATATACCAGTCGCCGACTGGATCAGGAAGAACAGGTCGGCTGGCTGGAAATCAACATCAGCTGTCCGAATGTACATGGCGGCGGAATGAGTTTTGGCACAGATCCGGATTGTGCATATGAAGTGATTCATGCGGTAAGAGAGGCTGTAACGAAACCGGTTATCGCAAAGTTGTCACCAAATGTGACCGATATCATAGCGATTGCGAAAGCCTGTGAAGCTGCAGGGGCGGATGCGATCAGCCTGATCAATACAATGCTGGGAATGCGGATTAACCTGCGCACCGGCAAACCGCTGCTTGCGAATGTGACGGGCGGTCTTTCCGGGCCTGCGGTATTTCCTGTCGCACTGCGCATGGTTTATCAGACTGCGCGTGCTGTAAACATCCCGGTAGTTGGAATGGGTGGCGTAACAAGCGCAGAGGATGTATTGGAAATGATGATGGCCGGTGCTGCGGCAGTGGAAGTTGGCGCGGCGAATCTGGTCAACCCATATGCATGTCAGAAGATCATCGAAGATCTTCCGACTGTGATGGATCGATATGGAATCAAACATCTGACAGATATTATCGGCATTGCCGGGAAGGAGTAGAACATGGCAAAAGATGTAATTATTGCATGCGATTTTGCAAGTGAAGAGGAAACAATGACGTTTCTGAACAAATTCACCGAGGAACGTCCGTTCGTCAAGATCGGAATGGAGCTGTATTATGCATGCGGACCTTCGATCGTAAAGAAAATCAAAGACAGAGGACATCCGATTTTTCTGGATCTGAAGCTGCATGATATTCCCAATACCGTAAAGAAGGCAATGGCAGTGCTGTCTAATCTCGATGTGGATATCTGCAACCTGCATGCGGCTGGAACAACAGCCATGATGAAGGCTGCATTGGAGGGTCTTACGCGCCCGGATGGCACCAGGCCGTTACTGATTGCGGTAACCCAGCTGACTTCAACCGACCAGGAAGCGATGGAACGTGATCTTCTGATTAAAGAACCAATTGATCAGGTAGTCATGCATTATGCGCTGACCGCAAAAAACGCAGGGCTGGATGGCGTCGTTTGTTCACCGTTAGAGGCAGGGAAAGTTCATGATGTGTGCGGAGAATCCTTCCTTACTGTTACACCGGGTGTCCGGTTTGCGGACAGCGGGGCGGATGACCAGAAACGCGTTATGACTCCGGCAAAAGCACGTGAAGTCGGTTCGGATTACATTGTGGTTGGAAGACCGATCACACAGGCATCTGATCCGGTAGCGGCATACCGCAGATGCGTCAGTGAATTTCTTGGAAAGTAAGAGGACATTGAGATGGAATTGAAAACAAAAATTGCTGAAGATCTCTTAAGTATTCAGGCTGTATTTTTTCGCCCGGATGAACCGTTTACCTGGGCCAGTGGAATCAAGAGTCCGGTTTATTGCGATAACCGCCTGACCCTCACTGCACCGGCAGTCAGAACAGATGTGGAGAACGGACTGGCTGAACTGATCCGTACATATTATCCGGATGCGGAAGTACTGATGGGAACATCGACTGCCGGTATTGCCCATGCGGCAATTACCGCACATCTGATGGGACTGCCAATGGGCTATGTCAGAAGCGGCTCTAAGGACCATGGCCGCAAGAATCAGATTGAAGGAAAACTGGAACCTGGACAGAAAGTGGTTGTAGTGGAAGATCTGATCTCAACCGGCGGAAGCTGTATTGAGGTAGTAAATGTGCTGCGTGAAGCAGGTGCTGATGTACTTGGAATCGTATCCATCTTTACGTATGGAATGCAGAAGGGACTGGATCGCTTGAAGGAAGCGAATGTGGAAAATCATTCCCTGACTGATTTTGACTGCATTGCAGAAGTGGCATCCAAGTCCGGTTATATCAAAGAGACAGATGTAGCACGTCTGATTGCGTTCCGCAATAATCCTTCTGATGAATCCTGGATCAAGGGCTGATCTATGAGAAGCGTTATTGATGTAATGGACCTCAGTGTAGGAGAACTGGATGAGCTGATTGAAACCGCAACAGATATCATCAATCATCCAGACGACTACGCTGACGTATGTCATAGAAAGAAGCTGGCAACGCTGTTCTTTGAACCGTCCACGCGCACCCGAATGAGTTTTGAGGCGGCAATGTATGAACTTGGCGGAAATGTCATTTCCATGTCTGAGGCATCTTCTTCCAGTGCCGCAAAAGGAGAGTCCGTTGCGGATACGGTAAAGACTGTCAGCAACTATGTTGACATCATCGCCATGCGCCACCCGAAGGAAGGTGCGGCGCTGGTTGCGGCGAATAATGCGACAGTACCGGTTATCAACGCTGGTGATGGCGGTCATTGCCATCCGACACAGACGCTGGCGGATCTGCTTACGATCCACCGGGAAAAAGGCCGCTTTGATAATCTGACGATCGGATTCTGCGGTGATCTGAAATTCGGACGTACGGTTCATTCTCTGTGCAGTGCCATGGCCCGGTACCCGGGTTCCCGCTTTGTGCTGATTTCTCCGGAGGAGCTGAAGCTTCCTAGCTATGTTAAGAAGAATGTTCTGAAGAGCCAGAATATTCCATATACCCAGACCACAGATCTTGAAGGATCCCTTCAGGAACTTGATATTCTGTATATGACCCGAATTCAAAGAGAGCGCTTCTTCAGTGAAGAAGAATATGTTCGTCTGAAAGACAGCTACATTTTGACCGCAGAAAAAATGAAGAACGCACCGGAACAGATGATCGTTATGCATCCGCTGCCAAGAGTCAATGAAATTTCTGTTGCGGTGGATGATGATCCGCGGGCATGTTATTTCAAGCAGGTTCTGAATGGAAAATACATGCGGATGGCACTGATTATGAAACTGCTCAAGGAGGCTGGAAGGATATGAATATCGACAGTATTCAGAACGGAGTAGTAATTGACCATATTACAGCAGGCAAGGGCATGAAGCTGGTTGAGCTGCTTGGCTTGAACGAAAGTGAACTGTCTGTCGCAATTATCAAGAATGTACACAGCCGGAAAATGGGAAAGAAGGATATCATCAAGATTGATGCCGACATCCCATTCAATCTGGATGTCATCGGTTATGTAGATCCGGAAGCGACAGTTGATATCATTCGGAATGGAAAACTGGTCGAGAAAAAGCGAATTGGTCAGCCGGAAATCCTGAAAGGCGTTATTCGCTGTAAAAATCCCCGCTGCATCACATCGGTGGAACAGGAACTGAAACATATCTTCAAGCTGGTGGATGGCGAATATCGCTGCATTTACTGTGAAACAAAAGCAGATTAGAGTACAGGAACCGAATTCCCGGGCAATCCGGGAATTTTTAAATACCCTCTTTTTTGCGATACAAATAACCTGATATGTTTTAAAATAAGTGAGATTAATGAAAACGACGGTAGAAAAACATGGCATTCTTTCAAAGCTGATGGCTACAGTTTTGCTGTTCAGCATTTTCACAGTAAATCCGATACATGCGGATTATTACGATGAAGAAGAGGGCGATGAACTGCCGGAAAAATGCACGGCTGTGTATGTTGGCAAAGATGTCTCTGCAGAAGGCACACGCATCATTGCCCGCTCCGAAGATCAGCATTTCAGTGCCTATAACAAAATGTTTCTGGTTGAACCAAGAAAGTCGGAAGAAGGACGCATCATGGTGGATACCGGTGACCGTCAGAATGACTTCAGCGTTCCAATTCCAACGGACACATATAAATACACGTATCTGCTGAATGGAACCGGGCTTCCGGATGGACCGTGTTATGCCTCCTGTATGAATGAATACGGGCTTGCGGCAGTCGGTACGGTAACGACCTATGTCTCTGCAGAATATAAGAAAATCGATCCATTAAAGAAAGATGGCGAAGGGATCCGCGAGGCGATTCTGCCGGCATTAATTGCCTGCCAGGCAAAGAATTGCGAAGAAGCAGTTGAGATCCTTGGAACGTATCTGGCAGAGTATGGATCTTCGGAATACAATACGATGCTGTTTTCCGATCCGACATCCGCCTGGATTTTTGAAATATACGGTGGTTATTCCTGGGCTGCAATGAAACTCCCGGATGATCAGATGTCGGTGTTTGGCAATCAGGTCATGCTGGAATATATCGATTTTAACGATACCGAACACTGGCGGTATTCCGATAATCTGGAAGCCTGCCTGAAGAAGATTGACAAGCCGGTGAAGAATAAAGAAGGTCAGTATCATCTGGCAAAATGCATTGATCCGGGGGCACGAGATCCAAAATGCAATATGCGCACCTGGAGAGGCCACCAGCTGTTTGCGCCGAAGTCAGCCGGTACCTACAGCAACGGTACCTTTTACCCGTTGCTGTTCAAACCGGAAAAGAAGGTGTCGGTTGTGGATGTGATGACCATGTTTGCGGACCGCTATGAAGGCACAAAATACGACATGGCCAAGAAAGCCAATGAAAGCCTTCGCTCCATTGGCGTTTCCAATCAGGCAAATGTTCATATCGTACAGACCTTTGATGAGCTGCCGGCAGAAACCTGCCAGCTTCAATGGCTCGCGATGGCAGATGCCGAACATGCCATTTTTGTCCCGGCCTTTTCCGGAATCAGCGATACGTATAAGAAATATAAGATTGATAATGAAAAAGAAGGAATGATCAACGACAGCTATTACTATCTCTGCCGTAAAATTTCTTCGCTGGCAGAAACGGATCGTACCTATCTGAGTCAGGGGGTAAAAGACTACAACCTGAAGGAAGAAAAGAAAATGCTGCAGCGGATTCTGAAGGAGCTGCCACTGATTCAGGAAGCGTATCAGAGCTTTGACCTTGTCGGAGAAAGCTATGTCACGATGCTGGGGAAAGAAATGGCAGAAGAACAGTACAGAAACGCTGAAAACCTGTATGAACATCTGGCATTTACCCAGATGTACAATCTGAATGATCGAAATACCGGCACAAAAGGGAAAGTGCACTTTGAAATGCCGGAAGAACAGGAACGCGTTAAAAATCCAATTGATGACGCAAAGGATTTTTAGATTGTTATGAAATTTGAAACCAGACGATTACAATTGCGCAGCTGGAAAGAAGGGGATGCCCCGAGCATTTTCCAGTATGCAAGCGACCCTGCGGTTGGCCCAATTGCAGGGTGGCCTCCGCACCGGACACTTGGAGACAGTCAGGATGTTCTGAATCTGTTCCTGTCAAAACCGGAATGTTATGCAATCTGCCTGAAGCCATCTGATGAGCCAATCGGATGTGTGGAGCTGAAACTGCAGGGCGGTTCAGACCTTGTGAATAATCCCAAAGAATGTGAGCTTGGCTACTGGCTGGGAAAGCCATTCTGGGGTCAGGGCATCATGCCGGAAGCAGTGAAAGAAATGCTGCGGCATGCGTTTGAGGATTGTGGCATGGAACGCGTATGGTGCGGCCACTATGAAGGAAACCTGAAATCCCGCAGGGTTATGGAGAAAAATGGTTTTACTTACCGGTGGAAAACAGAAAACCTTGAAGTACCATTAATGAATGAAACACGTACCGGCTACGTCTTTTGTATTGAACGTGATGAATGGAAGCGGCAGAAAGAAAAGGAAGCCGAAGCTTCCTGAATATGTAATTACAGCAGCCATTTCTGCTTGAGGAAACTGACCATACGCTCTGCCAGCGGAGCAGTCAGCAGTAAGGCTATTGCTGTACCAATGCCAACGGTTCCGCCAAGCAGATAGCCGACGAGCAGGAAGACGATTTCTACCGTCCAGCGTACAGTCTTATACTTCCATCCAGTCAATTTTTGGATTCCAATCAGGAACGAATTGTACGGGTCATAACCCGCATTCGCGAAGATGCATAGTGAGGTGCCGGTGGCATACAGCAGTTCTCCAATCAGCAGGAAAATGAATGGCGTAATTTGTCCATGGACTGGTGATGGAAACAAAAGGCCGATCAGATCTATTCCTACACTCGTGAAAAAGGGTGCCAGAAATGAAACGATGCTGATCATCTTACGATCGACAAGGAAGTCGAACAGAATCATCAGTAAAGCTACTACCAGATTCAAAGAGCCAATCGTTGCAGAAACAGTTTTGGTACCGATGGTGAACCGGATGTGTCTCTGTATGCCTACAAGCAATACTGTAAAAGGGTCAGTACCGAGCTGCGCGTGATCACACAGACCGATTCCGATACCAAGTACTAAGCAGCCAATTGCTGCAATCATCATTCGTTTTCTTTTTACCATACTTGAGATATCGTATCATAAAGAGTAATGAGAACACGTAAAAATGAATTGGGTTTTACTATGGATAAGGATAGATAAATGACAGCTATAGGTGTAGTAACACTAGATGGATTTGCGATTATAATCGGATGCCTGCTGCTGTATTCCAATAAGCACATGCATTACGATGACAACAGACTGAAAAAGGTATTCACATACATGATTGTATTTAATATCATCAGTCTTTTTACGCATGCGATATACTATGCGAAATATTTTCAACTGCATCCTGCGCTCAAGCTGATCGACGATATCATCTTGATCGTATCGTTCTATGTTGTGGAACTGCTGTTTGCAGAATATGTTCTGACCAGTCTTCCGGAAGTAAACAAGCGAAATGCATTCATGCGGAGCCTGATCGGCATCAGTACGATTGTCAGTATTGTGGTATGGATCCTTCAGGCAGTGAACATCTTGGACGTTAATGACAGACTGTTCTTTTATGTAGGTCAGATTCCGGGATGGATCATAACCGTGGAAATCATATATCTGATTATTTCAAACTGGCGGGAGCTTGGAAAGCGAAATTCCATTTACCTGCTGCTGTATCTGGTGATTCCGATGATCGGAATGCTGCTGAGAAATATCACGAATATCACTGGCCTCCAGCATGCCAGTACAACCTTGTCGCTGCTGTTGGTACACCTGATCATCAATACAGAACAGTCACGTCAGCTCCAGGAAGAAAAACATGAGAATGAAGTGAATAAACGGCGGATTATGCTGACGCAGATCAAGCCTCACTTCATTTATAACTCTTTGAATACAATCTACTATCTGTGTGAAAAAGATCCGAAAGAAGCACAGAATGCGATTGCTGAATTTTCAGATTACCTCAGAGGCAACCTGGATTCCCTGACCAAAGATGAATTGATTCCATTCCGAAAAGAACTGGAACATATTCATCATTATCTGTATCTTGAGCAGCTGCGTTACAGTGATGACCTGAATGTGAAGATGGATATTCAATACAAGGAATTTTGTGTACCCGCACTGTCAATTCAGCTTCTGGTCGAAAATGCAATCAAACATGGAATCGGCCATAAGAATGGCGGTGGAACGATCACGATCAGCACCAGAGAAGAAAAAGACTACTGTATTGTAACAGTCAGTGATGATGGCATAGGATTTGATCCGAATCATATCATTACAGAAGGTGATGATCGCAGCCATATCGGTCTCATCAGTATGCGCTCTCGTATTCAGAATGCGGGAGGCTCTGTACAGATAGACAGTAAAATCGGCAAAGGAACTTCGATTACCGTTCGTATGCCGAAAACGGCACAGGCAGAATAGTACTGGTCTGGATAACAGATAGATGCGGTGAACGGATTGTTAAGCAGGAAGAAAGGAGAACTCTGATGCGGACATGGGCGTGTGAAGCAGGAACATTTTCCGGTTATGAAACCGAGCGCTGTTTTCATGTGCGCGGTATACGCTATGCGACATCGAAACGGTTTGAAGCACCTGTACCATACAGGTATGAACCGGGTGTTCATGAATGTATTGAAACCAGCCCATTTGCAGTTCAGCTGGATTCCGGTCTGGAAAACAATCTGATGGGAATTGCATATGGATCGATGAAGCAGGAGGAAAGCTGTCAGTACCTGTCGATTACGATCCCTAAAACAGAACAGAAATACTTACGCTCAGTGATGGTGTGGTTCCATGGTGGTGGCTTTCATCATGGCGGATGTGACAGTGAAGCTTATGACTATGAACTGCTTGCGGCAGAACAGGATGTTATTCTGGTTGGAGTGAACTATCGCCTTGGAATATTAGGCTTTGGAAAAACTGCAGATGGCAGATATTCCAACAATGGGTTGAAAGATGCGATTGAAAGCCTGAAATGGATTAAAACAAATATTGCGGCGTTTGGCGGTGATCCAAACTGTGTGACATTATTTGGTCAATCTGCCGGTGCAGAACTGGTTCGCTGCATCATTCTGTCGGAAGGTACAGAGACACTGTATCGACGCGCAATCCTGCAAAGTGATCCGATTGGTACAATGTACAATCGGGAGGCAATGGAACAGGAAATCCTGACTGCTGCCCGGGCATTGCCGGACAATGCAGATCTGGAGATGATTTTGCAGGCAGAAAAAGAGATATTGGCCGGCGTAAAAGAAAAAGGAATACCGAAGTTTCTGAAATTTGCGCCGCATTTCGGCATAGCACCACTGCCGCCTGTTGAGAAAACGGAAGCACGGCTGCAGGAAGTTGCTGCCATGCATGAATTGCTGATTGGCAGTACAACGCGAGAAGTATCGGTTTACGGCGGTCAGATCAAGCCGCTTATCGCACTGGATTCCTTCCGGCTGACAGAACCGGTGATTGAAAAAATCATGAAGGGGCTCAGTGAGTCTATCTTTACAGGGCCCGTTGAGGAATTTGCACGTATGTATGCGCTGGCAGGAGGAACCGTATATCTTTATACCTTCTATTGGCGGGAAGGGAAGGCATATCTTGGTGCCGGACATACGATTGATATCCTGCCGCTGTTTGGTGGAAAACGGGCGGAAGGACATGCGATTGCGATGGGGCTGACCGCAGATGAAATCGCAGAAAAAGGGAAACCGATGCGGGCCGTATGGGCATCGTTTGCCAAAGATGGAGAACCTTCGAACCTGCATGTTTCAGGGATGCTGCGAATTCATAAGTTGTAAGATGAAGTGGTAACAACAGGAGTACTCAGCGATGACGTTATACTACGATGGACTGTTTCTGCTGTCAGTTGTACTGATGGTGCTGTATGTGCTGAAATGGCATAAACATTTTGATGTGCATATCACATTGATGTTTTTGGTAATTCCGATTACCAATCTTGGCTATTGCATGGTGGCACATTCAGCGACACTCGAAGAGGCGATCCTCAGTAATAAGCTGACCTATATAGGC
>JAFWJY010000226.1 GCA_017514525.1 Solobacterium sp.
CCCTGGAGATTCTGGATACTCCAGGTGTCCTATGGCCAAAGTTTGAAGAGCCCCGCACCGGCAGCCTGCTGGCCGCAACCGGTGCGATTAATGAGAACATTCTGGATCTGAAGGAAATCGCCATGGATACGATTCATGTGATCCGTGAATACTATCCAGGCATTCTGGAAACGGAATACGCATGCCCGCTGACAATCCGTACGGATGTCATGCTGGAAGCGATTGCCGAAAAACGGCATCTGCTGAAAGGCAATAATGCGTTTGATGTGGATCGCGCCGCATCCGTATTTCTCCATGAACTGCGCCGGGGAAAGCTGGGCAGATTAACACTGGAACAATTGAGCAAAAAATGAAACAACAGAAAGTCTGTACAAATGAATATGAACTGGAGGCCTGGAAACAGGGGCAACTGCTGCTGGGAATTGATGAGGCAGGCAGAGGCCCGCTGGCAGGACCTTTGGTCGTGGCTGGAGTTGTATTTCCGATTGGCTATGTCAATCCGGATATCTATGATTCCAAAGCAATTACAGAAAAAAAGAGGGATTTCCTGTTTGATGTCATTCAGCAGGATGCGCTTTATTTTGAAATCCGCTGTGTGGAACCGGAAGAGATTGATCGCTGGAATATTTACCGGGCAGATCAGATGGCTTTTAAATCCATTGCGGAAGAGCTGCCATGCGATGTTGTGCTGACGGATGCCATGCCGATTGAAATCGACAAACCTGTTACACCGCTTGTCAAAGGTGATCAGAAATCCATCAGTATTGCGGCTGGTTCCATTCTTGCGAAAGTGACCAGAGACCGCATTATGCTGGAATATGATAAACAGTATCCGCAGTATGGATTTGCCAGACATAAAGGCTATCCGACCAAACAGCATTTAGCCGCAATCGAGGAATTTGGCATTACACCAATCCACCGTAAAAGCTATGGCCCGGTCGCGGCTCATCAGATGAGTCTGGATCTGTTTGGTGAAGGTTGATGCAGAATACGTTAAAATAAAAAAGATATGAAAGAAAATCCAAGATTATACATCGTGATTCCCTGTTATAACGAAGAAGCAGTACTGCCAATAACAGCTCCGTTATTTCAGGAAGAATTGAATCTGTTAATCAAAGAGAAGGGTGTTGCCTCAGACAGCCGCATTTTATTTGTGAATGACGGCAGTAAGGACAGGACCTGGGAGCTGATTCAGCAGTATGCCAAGGAAGACGAACACTTCATCGGCATTTCCCAATCCCGCAACCGTGGTCATCAAAGCACGGTACTTGCCGGATTAATGGAAGCCAAGGATAACTGTGATATTACAATTTCCATAGATTGTGATGGTCAGGATGATATTCATGCGATGGAAGCGATGATTGATGCGTATAAAGACGGCTGTGAAATTGTCTATGGTGTTCGCTCCAGTCGCGAAACAGATACCTGGTTCAAGCGCACAACTGCACAGGGTTTCTACCGCGTAATGGAAAAAATGGGCGTTGAAACAGTGTACAACCATGCGGATTACCGGCTTGTATCTTCCCGGGTGCTTCAGCAATTCGCAAATTACGAAGAAGTAAATATCTTCCTCAGAGGAATGTTTCCGCTGGTTGGATTCAAGAGTACCAGTGTCTATTATGAGCGCCATGAACGGATGGCAGGGGAGAGCCATTACCCCTTAAAAAAGATGATTGGTCTTGCGGTGGATGGAATTACCAGCCTATCCGTAGAACCAATTCATCTGATTGCCAAAATGGGTGTATTCCTGTCTCTGCTTGGCGTGATTGGAATCATCTGGGTATTGATTCGTGCGTTTTCCGGACATACCGTTATCGGATGGGCTTCAATGATGTGCATCATCTTCTTCCTGGGCGGAATCATTCTGTTAAGCCTTGGTGTGATTGGAGAATATGTCGGCAAGACCTATCTCGAGACAAAACACAGGCCTCGCTATATCATCAGTGAGCGTACAGAAAAAAAGACGAAATAAAACAGCAGAGGCTGCGGAAATCCGCAGCCTCATAATTTATTCCTCCGGTTCCAGATCAAATTCGATCATGGTTTCAATCAGTTCAATCTCGGTTTCGGCGTTGATCTGCCATTTTTCACCATCCTGGATGGTGAAGATGGTACCGGGTTTCAGCTGATCGCCTGCGCCATGCAGTACTGTCAGGGTCTTGCGTACGCCTGGAGAAGTTTTGATCGTGACAGATGATCCGGCGTCGACGCGCAATAAGGAAGTCTCGCTTGTGCCGGTACGGTAAAGCAC
>JAFWJY010000227.1 GCA_017514525.1 Solobacterium sp.
ACTCATGACCGTACAGAACATCCTGTCATCACTGAAGTGATAGTAGTTCTTAGTCTGATATTGATTAGTTGTTTCTGTCATTTCACAGTTCCTCCTCTACATACCTATTAGTCGTGGTTTATAAAATCCCCGGAAAACTATAAAAAAAGGACCCTTCGAAGGTCCCATAGATAACAAACACAATTAACGCAGTTTGGTGAACTCAATTACTTGCGCGTTCAATACAATATCATGCTTGTATATACACTTGGAGTTTCCTTAAGATCACTTAACGTAAAGACAGTGTTTTCTTTTACGATTTTTTTACCAATCTCGCAAGTTCAACACCTATTTCTTTATTGTTCGAAGAACTTTGAAAATGGAGGCTTTGCCATTAAACAGATCCGCAATCGCATCGATTGTTTTCCACGTTACACGATCTGATCCCATCAATGCCATCCGAATCGGTACTTCCATTACCATTCCTTCTGTTACACCTGGCATTTCCACAAAAGAGCGGAAGAGATCGATGCCCTTTTTGATCAGGCGGCCAAGTCCGGTTGTCTGCAGTTCCTGAATCGAGGTATTCACAGTAAACGGCCTGCGCACTTCCGCTTCCGGAATCGGGTGGCCCAGCACCTTTTCAAACGCCATCTGGGTAAAGCCATGTGTTGTACAGGCCTCCTGTACATACTGTAGCGGAATACGACTATAAGGTGATAATGTGCCATTACGAAACAGCTCACCCTCGAGGCGCATGTCATTGCTGGAAGAGCCAATCAGGATCTGATACACCCCTGCCTCGATCTGCCAGTCGTGTATGTTGACATCGAAATAGGCAAAGCTGCGATCATCCAGCCGGAAGGCTACGGTTGTACTTTCACCTGGATTCAGTTCCACTTTTTCAAAACCCTTCAGCTGTTTTACCACTGAAGCGATTCTGGAATCCTTCTTGCCAACATAGCACTGTACGATTTCCTTACCAGGCAATGAACCGGTATTCGTAATCGTAGCGGTAACGATTGGTTGATCGCTGCTGGTATCAATGGTCAGATTGGAATAGGCAAAGGTCGTATAAGATAAGCCAAAGCCAAATGGAAACAATGGTTTTACATTAGCCTTCTCATAATACCGATATCCGGTATAAATGGATTCCCGGTACTGTACCTGCAGAAGATCGTTATGAAAGGTCGCATGACATGGCGTATCTTCCAGTTTCATTGGCCAGGTTTCTGCCAGTTTTCCGCTCGGGTTGACGCTGCCCGTCAAAAGATTCACCGTCGCCTGTCCACCCCGCGCACCAGAAAGATACATGCATAGGACTGCTTTTGCATCGTTAATCCAGGGCAGTTCCACCGGTGCTCCGCACTGTAAGACAACAATCAGGTTGCGGTTGACCTGCGCAAGCCGTTGAATCAGATGGTTCTGATTCTCCGGAAGGCTCAGTGTCTGGCGGTCATAGCCTTCGGCTTCATCTCCTTCTGGAAGCCCGGCAATAACGACTACTTTGGAACAGTGTTCCGCTAAGGACAGGGCCTGTTCCTCAAGGCTGAAATCAACTGTTTCCGGAGAAAGCGTAAAACCTGGCGCATAAGAAAATATCATGCGTGCTTCTTTCATCGCGTCATAGATCGTATCGGCTTCCTTGGCATTGACTTTGGAGCTGCCGGTTCCCTGGATGCGTGGTGTACGGGCAAAGGGACCGATCAGAGCGATGGAATCGGTATTGGCAAGTGGAAGGATCTGTTCATTCTTTAGCAGTACGGCACTTTGTTCGGCTGCCGTCTGGGCAAACGCGAGCCGATCCTGCAGTTCATTTGAAACCTGCGGATGCGAAACGCGATCAACAAGCGTTCGAAGTGCTTCTGTATTCGCTTCCAGCATCGCTTCTGTAACTGTACCATTATCCAGACCTTCGAGTATCTTCTCATCACTGCCGTGATTGCCTCCTGGCATTTCCAGATTTAATCCCGCCGCAAGACTACTGGCAGGGTCTGGCACTGCACCCCAGTCTGAAACAAACAGGCCATCAAAACCCCATTTTCTGGCAAGGTCCAGCAGTTCTTTATGTTCGCAGCAGTACTTCCCGTTGAGGCGGTTGTAAGCAGCCATCATCGTCCAGGGATGACTGCTCGTTACAATCATCTCGAACTGGGACAAATAGATTTCCATCAGCGCCCGTTCATCAACAATGCTGTCCTGAACCATACGTCCGTATTCTCTGGAGTTGGCCGCAAAGTGTTTGACGGATACGCCAACTCCCTGATCCTGAACACCATTAACATAGGCGGCGCCAAGCTGACCGGAAAGATACGGGTCTTCACTGTAATATTCAAAACTGCGGCCGCATAACGGGCTGCGTTTATGATTGACACCCGGGCCTAACAGAACCTGAACATTGTTTTCCATGCACTCCCGGGCCAGATGCTTTCCCAGTTCATACTGCAGGTTCCGGTCAAAGGAACAGGCAGTCAGGGAAGCAGTTGGATACAGAGTAGCCGGATGGGATTCCGGAAATCCAAGCCCGGATGCTTTCTCAATGCGCAGTCCGTTTGGGCCATCGCTCATGCGGATGGATGGAAGTCCGGCTTCTGGATCATCTATCGTTGTCCAGTTGTCTTTGCCGGTAAAGGCTCTCGCCTGTTCTTTGACATCAAGCTGTTTCATTCGAAACTCCAAGTCGTTTTTCAACATTGTTAAAGATCTTTTCCAGCATCAGCTCCAGCTGGGCAAGTTCACGCTGATCCATTCCTTCTGTACAGACGGCCCGCAGGTCCCTAACCGCAAGCTCGATATCATGTAACAGTCCTGCTCCGCCATCTGTTCGAATCTGGACAGATAACGGCAGATAGGAAACGGAAATCATGTGTTTATAGGAAAGCACCTGTATGGAAGCCATGATTGACGGTTCGGTAAGGCCGGTAATGGCAGCCAGCTGCCGGAGTGAATGTACGTCTTTCAGCAGGCTGATTGCCGCAAATACCAGAACATCATTGCGTGAAATATCATTCTTCATCGCGGCAGTCGCCAGGTATTCTTCATACAGCATCCAGATATAGCGGGCACCGATTGTCAGCGTATCAATCCGGGCACGGTCCAGTGCGACATGCGGCGTTTCCACCTTCTTGGTGCCAGGCGCCATTGGAATCGTAAATTCATCTGTTGCGCCGCTGACCAGGAAGGAAGCGATGCCAATGCGTTCTTTGCGGTAAGTCTTTTCATCCAGCACATTGCGGAAAAAGGAATCATAGTACTGGTAAACACTGGTCTTCATATCCACGAGACGGCGAAGATTCATATTCTGCGATACCAGCGAGCCTTCTGTTTTCACGTAGTAATAAACCGGCACCAGAAGCGGTGCGATGCGTTTGCAGTGAAGCAGATACTCAAGATTGAAAATAAAGTCTTCACAGAAACTGACGGAAGGATCCATCTGGATGGCGTATTCATCCAAGATGGATTTTTTATAGAGCTTGTTCCAGATGACGCCGTAGTAATAGTCAGCTGGAGAAAGCTTCATGAATTCTGCGTATTCTTTTGTCGTTAATACACGATCGGTTTCAATACTGCCCTTGCGCGAAAGGTTTTCACCAACAACCCGGTAAAATTCCCCCACAACAAGATCGGCGTTCCGCTCCTGTGCTGTGCGCACCAGCATCTTGGTGGAATCCTTCGGGATCCAGTCATCCGCATCCAGAAACTGGATATACGTTCCTTTTGCCTGATGAATTCCCTGATTGCGGGTATCACTGACACCGGAATTTGGTTTATGAATGACAATGACCCGATCATCCTGCTTCGCAAAGTCATCACAAATCGCCGGGGACTGATCGGTTGAACCATCATCCAGCAGGATCAGCTCCAGATCTTTATATTCCTGATCCAGAATGCTTGAAACACAGCGTGACAAGGCGTTTTCCGCATTATAGACCGGTACGATTACACTTACAGTCGGCATATCGTCATCCCTCCTTCAACAACACATATTTTTCCAACGGGAACAGAATCACAAACTGCAGCAGGCCTGCCGCAAATGTGGCTATGGTCGGGGCCAGCGTCTTAAGAGACGGTACCTGTTTGCTTAACAAATAAACGATGCGTCCCTGTACCCAGGTTGAAATAACAATCAGCACTGAAACAATCAGCAGAAACAGAATCACATTGCGCTTTGGCGCGTTACTGTGAAACGTAGTTTTGCGATTCTGGAAGAATCCGTAGGCAT
>JAFWJY010000228.1 GCA_017514525.1 Solobacterium sp.
TTGGGTTTGGAAAAACGGAAATCGCAGTAAGGGCCGCATTTAAAGCCGCGGCAGAAAACAAACAGGTTGCGGTATTATGTCCGACCACCATTCTGGCAGAGCAGCACTTCCGTACATTCTCCAAACGGTTTGAAGGATATCCGTTTACGATCAGGGTGCTGGATCGTTTTGTCGTGCCTTCAGACGTAAAGAAAACGCTGGCAGGTTTAAAAGACGGAACGGTTGATATTGTCATTGGCACGCATCGCATTCTTTCCAAAGATGTACAGTTCAAAGATCTTGGGCTGCTGGTCGTGGATGAGGAACAGCGGTTTGGCGTGGAGCATAAAGAGAAAATCAAAGAGTTCAAGAATTCCATTGATGTACTGACACTCAGCGCAACACCGATTCCAAGAACACTGCAGATGTCACTGGTAGGAATTCGTTCCCTGTCGCAGCTCGAGACGCCTCCTGCCAACCGCTATAATGTTCAGACCTATGTGGCAGAGATGAATAAGAGTCTTGTGACAGGCGCCATTGAAAAGGAGCTCGCAAGAGGCGGACAGGTATTTTACCTGTGCAACTCCATTGACCGCATCTACAATAAAGCCCGCACGCTGCAGGGTTATATCAAAGATGCGAGAGTTGGTGTCGTCCATGGTCAGATGGATCGGGATGCGATTGAAGATGTAATGCATCAGTTTATTGAGAAAGAACTGAATGTACTGGTATGTACGACCATCATTGAAAACGGTATTGATATTCCAAACGCCAATACTATTCTCATTGAAGACGCCCAGAACTTCGGACTGGCACAGATCTATCAGATCAAGGGAAGGGTTGGACGAAGTGACCGGGTTGCCTATGCCTATCTGTTAGTGCCGCAGCGCCGGACGCTGAATGAAACAGCGACGAAGCGATTACAGGCAGTCAAGGAATTCGCAAGACTGGGAAGCGGCTATAAAATCGCGATGCGCGATCTTACCATACGCGGCGCAGGCGATCTGCTTGGCCCGGATCAGTCGGGATTTATCGATACCGTTGGTATTGATATGTATATTGAAATGCTGGAACAGGCAATTGAGAAAACCAAAGGCGGCGCTGTGGAAGAAGAGCCGGTTGTAAAACATGCGCTGGTATCAGGCGATGGTTATATTCCGGAACAGTTTGCCGCAAATGATTTTGATAAGATATCAATGTATCAGAAGATCGATGCGCTGAATGATTTTGAAGAGCTGGAAGCCTTCAAGACGGAAACCATCGACCAGTATGGAAGACTGCCGCAGGAAGTGGATGCGCTGTTTGAAAAACGAAAGCTGGATATTCTGGTAAATGATTCTTCTGTGGACAGCTATAAGGAACTGAATGGGAAACATCAGATAACCTTCTCTGAACAGTTTTCCCAGTCGGTTGACGGCGTGAAGCTGTTCAAGCTGTTCTCAGATATCAGTAAGGATATTGATCTGCGTTATACCAATAACCGGATCATAGCGACATTGCCAAAATCAAATGATTCACTGAAAACAGTGATTCGTATGATGATCGATTCAAAGGAGGCAGTACGGCATGCGGATTGATAAATGGCTGAAAGTATCTCGTATTCTCAAGCGTAGAACGATTTCACAGGAGCTTGCGAAGAACGAGCGTGTTGAAATCAACGGAAAAGCTGTAAAGCCTTCGCACGAGGTGAAAATCGGTGATGAAGTTTCCGTGCGATTTGGAAGCCGAAAGCTGACCGTTCGTGTATGTTCAATAGAGGATGTAAAACGCAAGCAGGAAGCGGCAGAGCTTTATGAAGTAATCCGGGAAGAAATTGTACCAACAGAGCAGAGTAGTGCCGAAATGGACGAGATTCGGGTATAATGACTTCACAGAATAACGGTGATCGTAATGTCAGAAAAAGAAGTACGTAAAAAGAAAGTCGAAAAGAATACAAAGAAAAAAGCAGCGAAACGGAAGATGACGCCGTTTCTGAAACTGCTGTGTTTTGTGCTGATCGGTATTTCGGCATTTCTTCTGTATCGTGTTGTTCTGGAAATCATCACAACCATTACGCTGAAACAGCAGCTGGCGGTTGTGGAAGAACGATATCAGGAAGTGCAGGATGAGAATGAGTATCTCACCAGAGAACGGGAGAAGCTGGAAGATCCAGATTATGTCGCAAGCTATGCGCGCGGCAACTATCTGTTATCAAAAGATGATGAACAGATCTTCTACCTGCCGGAAGATGAGAACCGCTGAACAAAATGGCGATCCAAAATTGTCCGGGGTGAGTCGTAATTGAATCCAAGATAACCCGGGGTTACTGAAACCCCATGGACGTTTGGAGGATAAGCGAGAATTAAATGCGAGAGGTCTCATGCCTGCCGATATACGGCTGGTGAGAGACCTCTTTATGTTGGAAAAAAATGAATTATTCCTTGCGGTTGACATTCTTCTTCGGAGGAAGCGGATTAAGTACAGGCCGGGCATCCGGACGAAGCACGTAGAGACAACGGTTGCGGAACCTGTCCCAGTTGGCGTAGCCGTTCGCGTTCTTCTTGATGGTTTTGATGATTGAATTGCGGTTTTCCATCAGATTGGTATTCAGTTTTTGATCGGAGATCACCACCTGGCCTGTCTCCTTATCGACCTTGTGACGGACACCTACAACGATGAAGGAATCGATGATTTCCTGATCCCAGTTGCGGAGAGTTCTTCCGAATTTGATCATCTCTGGAATCCCAGAGCGGAAGAACCGACGGATCAGATCATTCAAAGCTTCTTTACAGGAGTCGTAGGTGTTGTCGTCATAGAAGTCTACAACGTCATCCTTTAAACGCCATGCGGCTTTGAGGTCAGGATGAATGGCCTCGATAAGATTGCGGATATCGTAGTAATTCAACATACGCTGGAGCTTATGATTCATGACACGTTCGCGATTCGGATCGAATAAAGGTTTCTTATGGGAATCCAGCGCATCGCTGCGTTTGAATATAAGCCAGTTGAACTTCTTGAGAAGATAATATTCGTCCGTCGTCTGATTTGAGTTCTTAATATATTTCGGTACGGACTTCATCACCCGGATACGTACACTGTCTGTCTTTCTGGAGAGTTCCTGAATGACATGAAAGTGATCGACGCAATGGATACTGTTCGGAAAGATCTCATGGATCATCGTACGGTATTCTTTGTACATATCAGTTGCGATCATGCGGACATTGCGGCGTTCCTCGATCGGAATCTTCATATAGTAGCTCCTGAGATAATCGAGTTTCCGACTGGGAAGAATATCGATAGGAATACAGTTGGTATAGTCAAGCATGGTGAATATATACTTGGAGTTCTCGCCGCGGTGATGGAAAGCGTAGGTTTCATCGATTGCCATGAGTTCGGGCAATGGAAGTCTGGGCATCATGACGTGCTGATCGAAGATCGAGGCAACAGAGGTTGGAGAGATGTGATACCGCTGTGCGACTGAGGTGAAGGTTTCACTTTGATTTTTCAGATCACGAAGCACATTTTCAACCGTGAGTGCGGAGATCTTCATCGAGTTGAAGGTGAATGGATTGTGCTCATAGAAGGATCGTTTACACACAGGACATCGATAACGCCGTGCCTTGTAGTACAGGACACATTTGCGGTCGGTAAGGATGCCATGATTGATCTTTTTAAGCTCATAGCCTTTGATCAGGGTGTGCTTATTCCCGCAGTCAGGACACGGAGGATAATCAGGGCGCAATAAAATACGGATGATGGCGTTACTGCCTTCATTCGCATAAGCGATGTCTTCCACATTTTCGGATTCAAGGTTGAATAGTGTAAGAATGTCGTGCTGTTCACTGGACAATGACATGAATTTGTCTCCTTTCACCGTCATCGTAGAGAAAACAGCAGAGAGGCACGAGTCAAAGTCGTATGTGGATCGGATGGTTCAGCAGCCCGGCTAGCTCTTCGGGGCTGAACCAATGGTTGTGCATTTCAGTAATGACAGAATCTGAAGTGGCGCAGATGGAATTATGATGAAGCAGTTTGGACAGTGAAGCGGGAGAGTCAGTGTGCTTCAATTCTGATTTTCTCTCAAGCAATGCATAGGCAAGTTTCTTCCACCGGGTTCTGGAGGAGTCGGACGGCAGATCATAGAGGTCGAGATCCTGATCGTCATTCACGGCACGGCAGATCGTGCTGAGATTGTAATGCTTGTAAGGACGCAGGAAGTCAGGCAGCACTCGGTGATACTTGTCTTCTGACTCGGAATAGCAGACCGGGATCAGAAGGAAGTACGTATGGTCTGGTTCTCTGACGATACGTCTTACCGTACCGACCCGCTTCAGAACTTCCCCAGTGTCCGGATGACAGATGGCTTCACTGTCCGGAATCAATATGTATCAAAGTTATCAGAATCTTTGTTCAAATCAATTGGCTTCTGAGTGAACTGTGTTATGATGACCATGGTGTTTAACCAGGGGCACGAGAGTAGTGGGTAGCTAGCGGTCGTGTCCTTTTTCCTTTCTCTGTCAAAGACAATGATAGTACAGGAAGAGAGGTCGGTGTCCTCAGGCACCATGAAGGTGCCATCATCCACCGAACGGAACCGATGGTTCCGAACCTCCCTGAGCCCGAGCAAAATGAAAGGGAAAAGTATCTCGCCCCAGACGTGTTTACAGGTGATATGGATCAGATGGGGTCATCACCCCGGAGTTCTTGAGAGCAAGTCGTCACCCTCACCAATTTTGCATAGCTGAAATCTGCGGAATCCGCCATGCATTGCAGGCATGAATGCTTTATATTATTACGTGCGGAGAAACATGCATGTTTCGCTGCGAAAA
>JAFWJY010000229.1 GCA_017514525.1 Solobacterium sp.
GAAGGCTGTCGTTTTGAAGCAGCGCTCCGTAAATGTTCCAATGCAATTCATCGCATACCATGACGATCTGGGGACAGGACGCCCAGCTGCGCTGCAGGCGCTGGATCAGAGCCTGATAGACACCGCTAAGGATCACGCCCTCCGCATAGGAATACCTTTGCGCGGATGTAAACCGCTGGAAAATCTGATTGCTGTGGCACAGATAGAGCGACCTGTTGATGCCGAATTCCACTGCGTCGGCACAGCCCTTCCTGATAAATACTGGCTCTATCGAATCAGGTGGATTTTTCAGAACGCCGGAAAGGATTGTTTCCTCCCGCAGGGCGTGAAACAGCTCCCCTGTAAACAGGGACAGGATATCAGTGATCTTCCCGTTTTTCAGATACAAAATCTGGGTGTGGGAGCCCGGCAGGATATACGCGCCATTGCTGCACTGCCCGCGGCTTTCCAGCATCGCGGCTGCGCCGAAGACTTCCGTTTCCTCCCCCCGCACATTGCCCGAAAAACGCCAGTCTGATGCTGCCGTTCTTACACCGGGAATCAGGAAGATGTTTCTATCCAGTACTTCCACGTAGGCTTCGGCGATCCCCGCACGCAGCGCAGTGACAGATACCGGCGCAACCAGGTGTGGTACCATCTTTAATCCAAAGGGGGAGGTTATCATGCCGGAAGCATAGATTCTGATTCGTCCCGCTTCTTCATGCCGGATACCGAGGCTTTGCAACGCATCTTGAAACAGCTGTGTTATGGCCTGCGCGAGTATATGACAGCTTCCAGTTAACGCAACATTGCGGGAACCAACCGATTTCGCACCGTAGAAGTGGAACTGTCCATCTGCTTCGACCAGATAAAGCCTCGTATTGGTCGTTCCGCAGTCAAACCATGCAATGCTCCGGCTCTCAGACATTTTTCAGTGAGTCGGTATAGGACTTTGCGATGGCAGTGATCTCATCAAAGCGGCTTTCTTTGACAAGCTGCGGGCTGACCAGATTGCCGCCTACTCCAACGCCTACGGCACCGGCTCGGATGAAATCCGCACAGTTTCCGGGATTAACGCCGCCTACAGCTGTGATAGGGATGTGCTTCAGCGGAGCCTTAACAGCCTTGATGTAGTCGCAGCCAAGGATCCCTGCGGGGAACAGCTTCACGATATCCGCACCCAATTCGTAAGCCTCTGCCACTTCGCTGGGGGTCATGGCACCGGGGATGGAGACCTTGCCCAGTTTCTTGGTACGCTTGATAACGGAAGCATTGGTATTTGGGGAGATGATGTACTCCGCGCCGGCTGCGGCAGCCGCTTCCACCTGCTCTGCAGTCATAACGGTGCCTGCACCCACGCAGATTTGGTCACCCAGCGCCTTGCTGATATTGGAAATGGCCTTCAGGGTATCGCGTGCTTTTTCTTCGCTGGACTGGTCAAAGGTCACCTCTATGCAGGAAATGCCGCCCTTTACCAAGGCATCGGCCAGATCCACCACTTCGTCACTGGGGATTCCTCGCACAATGGCGATGATCTTGCTCTCAAGGATTTTGTTCAGAACTTCTTTAGACATACGGCAGCTCCTTTCTTATTATCCCTTCACCGCTCCTGCCGTCAGTCCCGCGATGATATACTTCTGCAGTATCAGAGTAATTACGATAACCGGGAAAGTAATAACACAGCAGGCAGCCATCAAGCCGCCCCAATTAACGTCGTTATTGGATATAAATCCGAGAATTGCCACGGCCAGCGGCTTTGTAGTGGCACTGCCAAGAATCATACCAAATAAGAAGTTGTTCCAGGCGGCGATGAAAACCAGGATGGTTGCTGTGATCAGACCAGGCAAAGATACTGGAAGCAAAATCCGGAAGAATGCGGTAATCGTAATACAGCCGTCAACCTTCGCTGATTCCTCCAACTCTCTGGGAAGCGCCTCAAAGGTGGGGATCATGATCCAGACGATGTATGGTAGGCTGATCAGCATCTGGCAGAGGATTAGACTCGTGTAGGACCCGGAAAGACCTATCCTGGTGAAGATCAAATACCATGGCACCAAAAAAGCAATACCCGGAATCACACGAATAGCCAGAATAGCCGTAGAGAATGTACGCTGTTTATATCTGGCAATCGCATATGCGGCCGGGACACCCAGAATCAGAGAAAAGAAAGTTGATGATGCACTGATCCATATAGTGTTAAGCAAAGGCCGACCGAAATTGTAGCGGTTGAATACCGCAATATAATTCTTGATAGTTGGAATAAAATGAAATGTCTTTGCGGGATTAAAAATATCCACGTTATTTTTCAGAGAAGAGAGCACCATATATATAAAGGGAAACGCCACCATAAACAGTATAGGTGCCAGCACAATGTAAAAAAGTATTCTCTCCAGCTTTCATTTTGTTTTA
>JAFWJY010000019.1 GCA_017514525.1 Solobacterium sp.
AGCAGGGCTGATAAAGTACGGCGTGGAACCATACGGAGTTTTACTGGAGAATGAGGTTAACCAGTTGAAAAACGATCGTGATGCATCCGGTTTCCTCCCAGGGGATATTCTTATTTTCCGTTTCATTGAGAATGGAAAAACAAATGGACATGTTGGTATTTATTCCGGGAATGGAAATTTGATTCACTGCGCCTCAAATTATTTCGTTCATAATCAGAATGGAAGCAAGGAAATCTGGCATGGTACAATGGAAACGCCGCTCACAACTTATGCGACCGGAGGTGCGGTGTATACAACTGATCACGCCTTATCCGCTGACGCTTATCGTCAGGGTCTGATCGGTGCTGTTCGGCTTCATTCAGTGAACGGGCATTCTGTAACCGCGCGTCATGCAATGGAAATAGGTAATGAAGGTTATGGAGAATACGCTGTAGGCGAATCGACCTGGATTGAGTTGGAATGCGAAGACGACTCTGTATTGGAGGGTATATCGTCTGTGACGTTATGTATTTATTATACTCCTGATGCGGGCAGCGAATCCATCCTGTACAAAACGGAGGAAATTGCTGTAAAAAAAGGGGAAAGCATTCGTTCTTCTTACCTGGATCTCACAGATGTAGGATATTACTCGGCCTGCTTCCATGTGGATGGTCTGACAAGTTCGCGCACCTCCTGGCGTGTACGTGATATCCAGACAGTCGTTTCCGCTTCTTACGGCAGCAATGCCACTACCACACAGGGAGAAAGATATGACGGCCATGGTAACTTCATCGGGTATTATCAATCAATAACTTATCATTTCGTAGCAGGTGAAACCGTCCGATACGCCCTGAATACATCGGAATATACATCAGCGCATTTGTACATCCAGTACCGTGCACCGGGGAATGGACCAACGGAAGAAGTATTCAATGGTATTGTGGATCCGAACACATTTGAGCTAACACTGGAAAAAGAGGGTGTTTACTGGGGCAATTATACAGGGATCGGACCTTATATGATGGTTACGGAATCTGTTAACTGCGAAGTTTTATCTGCAGATGATTTTCCGGTAACGGCAGAACGGATTGATAAGCATTCTTTTCTTCTTTCCTGGCCTGATATGGGAGTAAACGGATACGGTTACAAGAGTTATGGTATTAATGCATTTGCCTCATTTGAACCTTGGGATTATGTTTCTGGGACTAATAATCTTAATCAGCTTTCCTATCTTCTGGAGTTGCCGTCAGCTGGGTTATGGGATGTCTATGTCGAGATGTACAAAGGATCGGCAAACAATGATCATGTCACAGCGGCGGATATTATCAAAGGCCATTTGACTTTGGTATGCGAAGGGAATACTGTTAGTTTTGACGCCAATGGAGGTACTGGTACACCATTATCACAGGAAACGGGCGCAGGTAACGACACTGTTGAGTTGCCTTCCGGTCCCACGCGGCCAGGTTATGTATTTATGGGCTGGTCCACGACCGCGGGAGCTTCTGCACCGGCATACCAGCCGGGCGATAACTTCACTGTCACGGAAGACAGTACGCTTTATGCGGTATGGGAGAGACCAAATCCTGATTTTATTCTCCCCGCGGGAACTGTCATTGTGGAGGATTCTGCCTTCCAGGGTTGTGCTTTCACCTGTGTACAGCTTAGCGAAGAAACAGTAACTCTCGGCAACAATGCGTTTGCGGACTGTTCCAGGCTCAAACATGTATATATGACGCCCAGTGTTACGGACATTGGTAGCAGTGTATTCCCGGCTGGAATAACAATTCATGGCCAGAATGGCAGTTATGCCGAATTTTACGCAGAAAGTAACGGATATGGTTTTTGTGCTGAGTAAACAGCGCAAGGCCCGAAGCGAAGATGAAAAATCTGAGCAGTATGCCTTATTATAACAAAACCTCCGCGTAATTTAGCTGCTCTTGGATTTGACTTGATTGAAGAGCTTTCTGCTGTCAATGCTTATCAATGAAGTCTTTTCTTTGAACCGAA
>JAFWJY010000230.1 GCA_017514525.1 Solobacterium sp.
AGCAAGCGCGCAGATCTGCATCTGTACAGGTTCATCCATCAGATCCGGATACGCCTGGGTGTGATGGATAATGGTGTCAAACAGCGGCACGATGTCGGTGTTTGTGTCATCCGGCTCATAGCGGACAATTCCTTCTCTTGCGATACCGTAGAGGATCGGGAAATCAAGCTGATCGTCGGTCGCGTCGAGTTCAAGGAACAGTTCATAGACTTCATCGATGACCTCGTTGGCACGGGCGTCATTCTTGTCCATCTTGTTGATGACAAGAATCGGTCTCAGACCGCATTCCAGAGATTTCTGCAATACGAATCTGGTCTGGGGCATCGGGCCTTCCGCCGAGTCAACCAGCAGGATGACCGTATCCACAGTGCGGATAATACGCTCGACTTCGCTTGAGAAATCCGCGTGACCCGGGGTATCGACGATATTGATCTTATAATCCTTATAAGTAACGGAACAGTTTTTCGAATAGATTGTGATTCCTCTTTCTCTTTCCAGATCGTTGGAATCCATAATGCAGTCAATGACCTTCTCGTTGTCCTTAAACACATGACTCTGTTTCAGGAAAGCGTTGACCAGTGTCGATTTGCCCGCGTCGACATGCGCGATGACTGCGATGTTGATAATTTTCTGATAGTCCATTGCTTTCACCTTCTTTTTTACCCGTGAAACGCGCTTATTATATAGGGACAGGGCAAAAAATACAATGAAATCCAATGATATTGCGTGAGAATTCGATTGACGAATCCGTTACTCATGCTATAATACTTAAGCACGCACCAGTGGTGGAATCGGCAGACACGTACGCTTGAGGGGCGTATGGGGTGACCCGTGCAAGTTCAAGTCTTGTCTGGTGCACCATGATTAAATCCGCAAAAAAAAGGCGGATTTTTTCTTTCTTATAATCACTGTATACAAAAGTTCCTGCCAGATTTATGAGTTCAGCCGGCGGGATCATTGTTTTTATTGACAGAAAGGAGAATTCTTATGACTACATATTTCACAATGGAACGCAGATGCGCCGTATGCGGCAAGGTTCACAAATACCAGGAAGTCGGCAGCACCAACTGCTTCGGTCCTTCGGATCTGGATCTCAGACCCGCTCCGATGAAGAGATGGACGATGCACGCGTGGGTCCAGACCTGTCCGGATTGCGGCTATAGTGCATCCCGTGTGGATAAGCCGACAGATGTAGACAAGGAATGGCTTGCCAGTGAAGCTTACAGGACCTGTGCAGGCAGGAACTTTGCCTCTGATCTTGCGGCCGATTTTTACCGCTGCTACATGAACGCCATGTGTGAATTCCATGAGGAAACCGCAATGCTTGCCCTTTTACATGCGGCATGGGCCTGCGACGATGAAGGCGACGAAGAGAATGCGAAAATGTGCAGACGCGAAGCAGAAGACCTGTTTGGAATCGTTCGTTGTGACAGCGATGACTATCTGATTCTGCGGGCGGATCTGTTAAGACGCAGCGGGCAGTTTGACAGGCCGATTGAAATGTATAAGGACATTCATTCCGAAAATGAAATGGCAAAGAAGATTCTGAGGTTTGAAGAGCAGCGCGCAGCGGCGCATGACACCCGCCGCTATACGGTAGCGGACGTTTTGCCGGACGATTGAGAGGCGTTTGCAAAACAGGCATCTGAAATCTGATATGCGCATAACATGACAAAGCGGATTTGCGTTATACTTTTTGGGTAGCACATGAGGAGGCTTCGTTATGAAACTGTTGAAAAGCAGATCTCTCTTGATCGTTTACGGAATATGCGTATTGCTGATCCTTGCCGGGACATTCCTGGATTTCAATCTGTCCAAGCTCATCGCCAATGAACAAAGCCAGTTTGGCAGGTTCTTTCTTCTCTTCGGCCAGTTTCCGGTCATGTTATGCGGATTTTCCGCATCCGCTTTGCTGCTGAAATCCCTTCCTGAAGATAAGAATGAACGCATGATCTTCACTGCCCTGGCGGCTGGTGGATTCGTCGGAGGTCTGATCGGCGTCAAGGAAATCATCGAAAACGCGGAAGGCTTCCGCATGATCCTCTATATTCTGATTGAACTGCTGATCGCCTGCGGAATGTTCCTGTTTGTCTATATGACCTGCGATACCCGCAATCCTGCCCGCATGAGAAGAACCGCGCTGTTTATTCTCTTTACGGTGCTGATTACAACAGCCATGGTCGTCTTTATCAAAATTCCATGGGGCAGACCAAGATACCGGAGCATCGTCGCTGTGCCGAATCTTGAATATCAGCCATGGTATGTCATCGGCAAAAGCGCGCGTGACGCGTTTGAAGGAATTCTGGATCACGATGAATTCAAGTCCTTCCCCAGCGGCCATAC
>JAFWJY010000231.1 GCA_017514525.1 Solobacterium sp.
CGCTGCGCTCAAAAAGGAAATCGCTGAATCCAAACAGAAGGCTATGGCAGCCAATGCCGGTGAACCGGCTTCCAAGGCAGAGGCAATCAATGGCCTGAATGTACTGATCCTGTCCGCCAACGGTATGGATACCGGTGCGATGAAAGGCTATGCGGAAACCCTGCGCAACAAGCTGACGGATGGTCTGGTGTTTGTCTCCAATGCCAATGAAGGCAAAGTTACCTTTGTCTGTGCAGCCTCCAAGGCCGCAATTGACAAAGGCCTCAAAGCCGGTGATCTGGTAAAGGCCGCAGCCCAGTTATGCGGCGGCAACGGCGGCGGACGCCCGGATATGGCACAGGCTGGCGGAAAGGATGTCACCGCTGTTGACAAAGCGCTTGCGGAAGTGAAAAACCGCATTCAGAATGCCTGAACATTTGTGTGAACTTTGCTTTATTTAATGTAAAATAAAAGAAAGATAAGGAGGTGTCCCATGAGTAATATTGATATTTCGCCAACGGTCAGTTTTGATGCAGATCAGATTCGTCGTGAAAACATTCGTCAGGTTCTGATGCTGGTACGTTCTGCTTTGGAGGAACGAGGGTACAATGCCATCAATCAGCTCGCGGGCTACCTGATTTCAAATGATCCGGCATACATTTCTTCTCACAAGAATGCACGTTCGATCATCCAGTCGGTAGAGCGCCATGAAATCATTGAAGAGCTTGTTCGCTTCTATCTCGAAGAGAACAATGCCGAATGATCTATCTTGGTCTTGATCTTGGCAGTGTAACCTGCGGCGTCAGTCACAGTGATACTGGCTTTATTGCCAGTCCTTTGACAACGATCCGGTTCAAGCCAAATGACTATGATTCCGCTCTCGATCAGCTGCTTGTGCTGATTGAAAAGCAGAAACCGGATCTCATCGTTCTGGGGTGGCCGCTGCTGGAAAACGGTGACCGTGGAGAACGGGCACAGATTTCTGAGGAATTTGGAGCGGTGCTGGAAGAAGAATCCGGGGTCAAAGTGGTATTGCAGGATGAACGCAATACAACGAAGGAATCGGAAGAAATTCTGATCATGGCTGATGTTTCCCGCAAGAAGCGGAAAAAGGTGATCGACCGCATGGCCGCAGTTCGTATTCTGCAGTATTATCTTGATGCGAATCAAAAGAAAGGTGCTTAGACGCCTTTCTCTTTATAAGGAGTAACTGTTATGGACAACCGTATAATCCTGACGGATGAAACCGGACAGGAAACCGAAATGGAAATTGTTCTGACGTTTGATGATGAGGAACATAACCGGAAGTATGTTCTGGTCAAGGACCCGTCTGATGAAGCAGATGATGTATTTGCGTTTTCCTATGATGAAGACGGCAATCTGGAGCCGGTAACAGATCCGGACGAATTTGAAATATGTGAAGAAGTGCTTGGCGCATTCGAAGAGGAAACCAATGGCTAAGAAACGGAAAAAGAGAAGAAGACTTCGCGTCGGCCGTCTGATTCTGGTATTGCTGATACCGATTCTGCTGGTATTTGGTGCGGTGACATATTTCCGCTATCAGAATGCCCTGAAGCCGATGCAGAAGGAAAGTGAAACGGTAACCTTTAAGATTGCGGAAGGTTCTTCTGTCAAAGCTGTTGTCAGTCAGCTGGAACAGGAAGGCCTGATTCGCAACTCGGACTTTGTCTATTTCTATGTGCGCCAGCATAATCTGACTGATCTGAAATCCGGCACGTATGAACTGGATAAGAGCTGGGATGTTGATACGATCTTTGAACACCTCAGCAACTCCTCCAATGCGCAGGTTGATGCGGTTACAGTAACCATCATTGAAGGGGACTGGGCAAAGCACGCTGCCGCAAAGATTGCGGAAAATACCAATGTTTCCGCAGAAGAGCTGTTAACCCTCTGGAATGATGAAACCTATATCCGTTCCCTGATGGAGCGCTATCCGTTTATTACGGAAGATGTCTTTAATCCAAATATCCGGTATAAGCTGGAAGGCTTCCTGGCTCCGAATACCTATCAGTTCTATCGGGAAACCGATGCCCGTACGGTAACGGAAAAGATACTGGATCAGCAGTTAAGCGTCTATCAGAAGTATCAGGATGCGATCAATGCCAGCTCCTATAATGTCCATGAATTATATACGCTGGCTTCCATCGTGCAGTATGAATCCGGCAAGACGGAAGATATGAAGCTGATTGCCGGCGTCTTCTATAATCGTCTGAAGATCAATATGCCGTTGCAGTCGAGTGTAACCGTTTGTTATGCGATGGATGA
>JAFWJY010000232.1 GCA_017514525.1 Solobacterium sp.
CATTGTCGCGACAAAGACATTTTCATCAAAAGATCAGGTAGAAGGTAATCCAAACCAATGGAATTATTCTTTTTCTAGCCTGCCAAAGTATACAAATACAACTCCAAAAACAGAAATACCTTATACGATTGCGGTAATTGAACCTGAAGGTTATACATCTTCGATAGGAGAGAATCATGCGATTTCAATTGAATATCAGGAACGAACTTCTGGAGATACCGTTACTGTTTCCGGAAAGATTCAATGGGAAGATACAGGTGTCGAGTATTTGCGACCTGATTCTGTTCGGGTGTATTTACTCCGCGACTCTGACAGTATTGTTGCCTGGAAGGATGTGACCGAGGACTCATTAGGAAAGTGGGATTTCAGTTTTCCAAATCTTCCGGGCGATACAACAATTATTTATTACGTACTTCAGGAAGAACTTGAAGACTATGTTGATTCTTATTCTGATGATGATTTTGATATTACGAATACATTAGAAGTTGTCTCACTCTCTGGAACCATTAAATGGCCAGCTGATCAGCCAAGACCTGATTATGTAACGATACATGCGATTGATGAGACAACAGGAGATATCTATGATTCTATTTGTGTGCCTGCCAATACGTTAGAGTGGGTTATATCTGATTTACCTAAGTATGATGATGCGTCGGGAAGTGAGATTAATTATTCTGTTATCGTTGAAGATATTATTGGATTCAATACTACGGTTTCTGAAAATCCTGACAGGAAATATGTAATCTCAAATACCATTGAACCAGAAGAGACGTCCGATGGGGATTATGGCGTAAAAATCTGGTATCAGGAAAATGGCATTTATAAAGAAACACCTTCGTTACAGCTGATCAGGCATGCACCATATGAAACCACGGTTTCATTATCCCGTATTGACTACACCCGAAGGCCTGGGTATGTCATTGATACTGAAAAGCAAAATATAACTTCTGGCACTCTAACTAAAGATAACCCGCTAGAGCTTTGCATGTATCTCAAACAGCAGTTTGTGATTTCCATTGACCCGAACGGCGGAAGCTGGAGTGATGGAGGAGGTATTTTGACAAAAACGGTAGATTATGGAACCGTGATTCAGCTTCCCGAAGCTCCAAAACGGGAAGGATATACGTTCCTGTACTGGAAAGGCTCTGCTTATCAGCCAGGCCAGAGCTATACAGTTATGGATAACCATACGTTTACAGCGGAATGGAAAAAGAATAACTGCGGAACGAAGGATGAGCCTTCGTCTGGCTCAGCTATTGAACAGCGAGTGAAAGTCGTCAATACGGCAGATCAAACCAATATTCCATTGTGGAGTGCTTTACTTGGAAGTTCCTTCCTGATAATGCTTGGTGCCTGCTGGGTACTGATAAAAGACAAGGCTTTGAAATAGTACACTCTAAAATGAAAAAACTGTATTCCTTCAGCCCAATTACAGGACGCTGAGGAATACAGTTTTCTTTACAGTAATGTTTCGAGCTGTGCATGAATCGGTGCTTTGGCCGATTCGTTAGGGAATGGCACATTAATGAAGTAGAGAGTCATACAGGTTTCAGAAAATGATAGGTTGTGCTTCGTGAGTTTTCCTTTCTTCTTCTGCCAGCACTTCCTGTTCCAGCCGGCTGCGCAGCCATACTTTGGTTGGTTCATCACAGAATGCTGCTTCAATCGCATTACGCGTACAGTGAAGCAGTGTTTCATTGCTGACTCCAAGCATTCGCATCTGCGCATGTTCATTTGTAAGATCCGTGCGGGCAAACATCATGTTGTCTGAGTTCAGGGTGACTCTGGCACCTTTCTCCAGCAGTGTGAGAATTGCGTGATTTCCATAATTCATGTCGCGTTTGACATTGGACGTCACACATACTTCCAGCGGTATCTGTGTTTCCAGTACTTTATTGAGGTATTCTTCCGACTGCAGGCAGTTTACGCCGTGACCAATCCGACTGGCACCCATCGCAATAGCATCGAGTACATGTTCGCCGATTCCCATTTCTCCGGCATGCAAGGTAAAAGGGATACCTTCCTGTTTGGCCAGTTCAAATAATGGGGCGTATTCCTTGTAATCACAGTTGTTTTCAAATCCGGCAAGATCCAATCCAACTGCGCCGTTTCCAAGCATTTCCTTTGTGACGCGAATGGTTTCAAGGTTTTCTTCCCAGTTGACTTTGGCACTGTCACCTTTATGCATTAGACAGTTGATGATGCCGATGCGGATATCCGGGAATACTTCCATGCCTTTTCTAGCACCATGGATCACCGCATACAGCGCTTCTTTCTGACTGAGGCCTTCTTTGCAGTGCTGCTGGCTGGCAAAGCGAATCTCCGCATACCAGATGCCCTGATTGGCAAGCCGGCGCACCAGGTCATAAGTTGCCTCAGTCAGGTCCTCGGCGGTCTGAAGGATATTACACGTAAGATCAAACTTTGTGATGCTGACATTATGAGGCTGGGCGTTATTGGCAAATAACAGGTTGTAATAATCTTTAAAACTGCTGTCTGCAGGGATCACGCCGCGTTTGAGCGATTTTTCATACGCCCAGCGGATATTGAGGGATCCATCCAGATGCAGATGTAATTCAATTCTGGCAGTATTCAGCATATAGCCTCCATTCTGTAATGCCTATTTTACCGTATTGAAGAACGATTCGTCAGTCCGAACACTCCGCATGTTAGAATAAAGCCGAAATTATCGGAGTTATTTTATGAAACGACCTTTTGTAATTGATTGTGATACCGGAACAGATGATGCGGTAGCGATTATTGCTGCGCTTGGCTGTCCGGATATGGAAATCGTAGGCATTACCTCTGTAAACGGCAATGTGGCAGAAACATATACCTCAGAGAATAATCTCAACCTCATTGAATACCTGGGAAGAACGATTCCGGTTGCCCATGGAGCCTGGCTTCCGCTAGGAGGTAATCAGAAATCTCAGACAGATCCTAAAATTCATGGTAAAAACGGTCTCGGCACAACGGTGCTTCCTTCCGCAGTACATTCCACATTTGATTCAAGGTATGCCTCGGAGTTTATTTATGAGGAGGCGGTAAAGCGGAACGGGGAGCTGGAACTGCTGGTAACCGGACCAATGACCAACATTGCGATTACCCTGATTGAACACCCGGACCTTCCATCCTATATCAAACATCTGTATTTCATGGGCGGCTCTACGATTGGCGGCAATGTAAACACGTCTGCAGAATTCAACATCTGGGCTGATCCGGAG
>JAFWJY010000233.1 GCA_017514525.1 Solobacterium sp.
TCACCGGCACCAAAGGCAAAAGCACAACCACATCTCTGACGGCAGCCGTACTGCGTCAGAAGTTTCATACCCATCTTGTCGGCAATATCGGTATTCCGTGTTTTGATATTCTTCCCGACCTGAAGGATGACGATCTGGTTGCCTTTGAGATTTCCTGCCATCAGCTGGAATACGGTTCTTACAGCCCGCATCTTGCGGTGTATCTGAACCTGTATGAAGAACATCTCGATCATTATGGAAACTTTCAGGCCTATGGCGATGCCAAAGCAACGATTTTCCGCCATCAGCACGAAGGGGATATCGCGATCCTGCATCAGGATCTTCCGTACTGCCGGGAGCGCAGGGATGCGATCCTGATCGGAAAGGACATCAGAGCGGATGAAAACGCCTTGTATTTCCGCGATAAACAGCACGCACTTCCCCATACAAAACTGATCGGCGCACACAACCGGGTGAACCTTGCGGTTGTCTATGCGATCAGCTGTCTGCTGGGTCTGAGTGATGAGCAGTTTGATCAGGGCGCGGAATCCTTTGAACCGTTAGCGCACCGCTTACAGCCAGTCGGAGTGAAACATGGCATTCACTATGTCAATGACAGTATCTCAACAATTGGCCAGACGGCCATTGCCGCCCTGCAGGCACTTCCGGAAACCGATGTCATTCTGATTGGGGGAATGGACCGTGGCATTGAATACAACGAACTGGAAATGTATCTCTTTCATCACCCAGACCTGCATGTCATATTCATGTATGCCTCCGGGCATCGGGTATACCAGGAACTGAAGGAAAACGGCATGACCCACGATCATATGCATGTCTGCGATGATCTGGAAGCGGCAGTGCAGAAAGCTTCTTCACTCTGCCGCAGAGATCATATCGTACTGCTGTCGCCGGCTGCCTCCAGCTATGACCACTTCAAAAACTTCGAAGAGCGCGGCGCGGTGTTTACCGACCTGGTGAACCGGCTATGAGCTATCAGATCATTGAAGCGGATGGCAGCGCACTCCAGGAAGCCTGTTCCATTGGCTCCTTAACCGCAAAGTTGCTTGCGGCATCCAACTTTTCAAGCGAACAGATTGCTGATCTGCTTGATGGCTCGGATGAAGTAAGGCCAAGCCGCTGTGAAGCAGTGGATCGCTGCTGCAGGCGCCTTATGCAGGCGAAAGCCAATCAGGAAAAGGTCTTTGTGGCGGGGGACTATGATGCCGATGGCATCTGTTCGACTGCCATCATGAAAGATCTGCTGGATCGCCTTGGCATTTCCAACGGCTACTATATTCCGGATCGATTCAAAGAGGGCTATGGCCTGTCTGCCGCGACGGTGGAGTTAGTGCATCAGAAGGGCTATCACCTCATCCTTACCGTCGACAATGGCGTCAAATGCCAGGAAGCCATTGCCAAAGCGCATGAACTTGGCATGGAGATCATCATTACCGATCACCATGAGATTGAAGAAGAAATTCCGGCTGACCTGCTGGTTCATCCGGATGTGATGGAACCCGATTATGCGTATCTTTCTGGCGCCGGTGTGGTACTGCAGCTGTCCTTGAATCTGCTTGGCCGGGTTGATTCTCATCTGGCTCTTGCGGCGATTGCGTTAATTGGGGATGTGATGCCGCTGTGGCGTCAGACCCGCCGCATTGTCAAGCAGGGATGTTCCGCAATTGCCCATGGCGCACTGCCATCCGTATTGCCATTGCTGCGGTCAAAAGGCGAAATCGACAGTACAGCCGTCGCATTTCAGATCGTTCCGAAGCTCAACAGCGTTGGCCGGATGAATGACAGTTCCAACGTCAATACACTGGTACCGTTTCTGCTGACGACCGATCCAAACTATATCGCTTCGTTTGCGGTTCAGCTGAACCGTGTCAATGATGCCAGACGGCGCTGCTCGGATCAGACCGTGAAGATTGCCGAACAGCTGAACCATGACGCAGCTTTTCCGATTCTGTTTGAAGAATCGTTTGAAGAAGGCATTGTGGGGCTGGCGGCAGGCAAGCTCAGCCGGCAGTGGCATAAGCCGGTGCTGGTATTTGCGCAGGCTAATGAGGTATATAAAGGCAGCGGCCGCAGTATTCCGGGACTGAATCTCTTTGAATTCTTCCGGGAGTTTGAAGAACCCAGTGCCTTTGGCGGGCACGCCATGGCAGTCGGTCTCACTGTTCCCTGCGATCGTTTTGAAGCTTTTGTCGCCCATGTCGAAACGAAGATGAAGACGCTTCCTGCAATCGAAGAAGCAGGCGATCCGGCCGTGCTGATCAGTGAAGCGGATCTGCGCCAGGATCAGATCATGGAGCTGGAAGGGCTGCGCCCTTACCCTAGAGAGATGGTAACATTAGTCGCGATCCGATCACCCAGGATTCAATCCTGTCAGGCCTATGACCGGGTGACCCGCTACCATTTTGACAGCACCTGCGGCGGCTTTGACGGCGTGCAGTTTACCAGTGCCCGAAGTGAACCGAAGGAATCGATTGACTGTCTGATCGGCACTCCGTCATTAAACCGGTTCCGGGATCGGATCAGTGCGCAGGTGGTGATCGAGGCATTTTCAGAATCCGGGGAATAATCGTATATAAAATTCCTGTCACGGATTTTCGAACAATGATATACTCTTTTCATACATTTGTTTCCGAATAGCCGGACGACAGACGAGTGGAGGAAAAACTGTTATGGCAATTGATTTGAAGGATTATGTTGCGACAATTCCAAATTACCCGATCAAAGGTGTGCTCTTTCGTGATGTAACACCGTTAATGCAGGATGGAGCTGCGTTCAGAGAATCCATTAAGCAGCTGGCAGAGATTGCGAAAGAAATGAAGGTGGATGTCATCGCCGGACCGGAAAGCCGCGGCTTTGTGTTCGGTGCTGCGCTTGCATATGAACTTGGTATCGGATTTGTGCCGGTACGGAAACCTGGAAAACTTCCGCGTGAAACGATCTCCTGCAAGTATTCACTGGAATACGGCACCAATGAGATCTTCATGCATAAAGACAGCGTCAACCCTGGTCAGCGCGTTCTGATCATTGACGACCTCCTGGCAACCGGAGGTACCGCTAAGGCAACCACCACGATGGTAGAACAGCTTGGCGGTGTTGTGGCAGGACTGGCATTCATTATTGAGCTGGAAGGTCTGCCGGGACGGAAGTATCTCGAGGGATATGATGTCCGTGCACTGCTGACATTGCCGGATTCGGAATAATTCTTAAAAAGACCGGAGAGAATTCTCTTCGGCTTTTTCAAAAAACAGGGGAAAGGGGGTATCCAACATGGCGGAATATTTTAATGCCGGTGCAGAAGATGTACTGCAGGAAGCACAGAAATATATTCACAGCGAAGACAGTCTGGAACTCATTTCCCGTGCCGCAAACTACGCGGCAGAAGCACATGCAGGGCAGTTCCGCCGCAGCGGCGAGCCCTATACCTCTCATCTGTACAATGTCGCGTATATTTTAGCGACCCTGCGCGTCGGACCGAAAACGATTGCCGCAGGTCTTTTGCATGACACGATCGAAGATACCGATATCTCAAAGGAACAGCTGGCCGAACTGTTTGATGAGGAAATCGCAGAACTGGTGGAATCCGTCACCAAGATCGGTGCCCTGAAGTTCAAAGGCAAGGATGACCCGGAATACCAGGCGGCCAATCACCGCAAGATCTTCATTGCCATGGCGAAAGATGTCCGCGTGATTCTTGTCAAGCTTGCCGATCGTCTTCACAACATGCGCACACTGGAATACCAGCCGGAGTCCAGCCAGAAACGCATCGCGGCTGAGACGCTGGATGTCTATGCCCCGATTGCGCATCGCCTTGGTATCAGCGCCATCAAGAATGAACTGGAAGACCTGTCGTTTTATTATCTGAACCGCAAGGAATACTACCGCATTGCCCATCTGGTAGAAAACAAGAAACAGGAGCGGGATGAATCCGTGCAGAAGATGATTGCGGAGATCTCGGATCTGCTGCGTGAACATGATATTGAGTTCCGTATCTTTGGACGCTCCAAGCATTTATATTCGATCTACCACAAGATGGTTGCCCGCAATAAGCGGTTTGAAGAGATTCTGGATCTCTTGGCGATCCGCATTGTCACCCGCACAGAATTGAACTGCTATGAAGTGCTCGGTTATATTCATGCCCGCTATAAACCGATTCCGGGACGTCTGAAGGATTACATTGCGATGCCCAAGACGAACATGTATCAGTCCCTGCATACGACCGTTGTCGGAGATGAGGGAAAGATCTTTGAAGTGCAGATCCGTACGGAAGATATGGATGCGATCGCGGAACGCGGTGTTGCGGCCCACTGGCGCTATAAAGAAGGTGGACATTACGACGCCCGCACGGAACAGAAGGAAATTGAGGACAAGCTTTCCTGGTTCCGTGATTTTACCGTCTTTACCAGTGACA
>JAFWJY010000234.1 GCA_017514525.1 Solobacterium sp.
ACCAAACGAAAAAGTCGTAGTTTCTTTGCCTTTGCGAGGGAAAAACTTTTACATTCCGAAAATCAGGGTGCATGCGCTATATTGCTATGCGCGAAATATGAGCCATCCATCACCATCCCGTCTTTTCTGCAAAAACCTCAATGGCGTTTTCCCAATTGTTGTGGTCGATCACCTGATTGTCAATCACTTCGCTCGGCTTCGAACATTCTGAATCACAGCCGTTGATCATCAGCATCAGATCGTAATTCTTTTCCTGATTCGTTTCATACATATACTCAAATTCACAGCTTTCTGCAAAAGCATCCACCAGGCTCTGAAGTACTTTACGTCGCTCATACCTGCAGCAACACCCCGCACACATACGCACTGCTATTTGATGTTTTTTCTTCTTTGATTTCTTAGACCTTGCCATTGTTTTTTCCTCATTCTTGCTACATAGCAGCAGATACATATTGTGCCTACTCCATTATTATCCCACTGTATTGTGAAGGATGTCCAGCGAGCGGATGACCGCAGTTTTTTCTGATTCTACACCTGAATTCTGCGGGATTTCACTCACGGAAGAGTCAAGTCCGAATTTGTGTGTAAATTACCTTCAGGTATATTGATTCGTTGTTTACGCAGCCTGCCTCCGCTGTTGCTCTGCCACCACTATCAGTTTCCGTGGTGCCTCCGATTCAATTAATGAGGCATAGGTTTTATTGTCGAAAATCGCCCTCTGCAACTGAAGTTCATCGTTTCTTTCCATCAGTACAGCTCCCATAAGGCGAATCACCGATCGATCGTTTGGAAACACTCCTAATGCTTTCGATCTGCGTTTCAACTCCTTGTTCAATCTTTCTATATGATTGGAAGTTCTTAAAAACCTGCGCATCCCGTGTGGCAGGATCATTACAGTCATGGCATCTTCAAAACCTTCGTCCAGGCACTCCACTGCTGCTTCTGCAACATCTCTGTAGTCTGAGATGATGGAATCTCTCTTCTTCCGTGCCGCTTCCATCGTCTTGCTGTTGAACATTTCATGCAGCTCGGTCCGCAGACCTGCCTGATATTTCTTCGGCGTTTTATCTACTATGTTCCGGAGAAAATGAAATTGGCATCGTTGCCACGGAACTCCGGGATATTGTTTGGTAACAGCATCTATTATGCCCTCATGGGCATCCGATGTGATCATGAGAAGTCCGCTCAGACCACGTTTTTTCAGGCTTTTCAGGAATGTGTTCCAGGTCTCTTTCGTTTCAGAGTGGCACACATCGAATCCGAGGATCTCCCTTATTCCGTATTCATTGACTCCGTAGGCGATCATGAATGCCTTGGATATGAATCTGTGCTTTTCCCTGACCTTGAAGTATGTTGCGTCGACCTCTATGAATGGGTAATGCCCTTCCAGCGGTCGGTTCCTAAACTCTTCAACTTTTTCATCGAGTTCTTTACACAGTTCTGATACCGTCGACTTTGTATATGTCTCGCCACAGAGCGTTTCCACTACCTTTGCGACCTTGCGTGTTGACACCCCGTTCACAACCATCTCTGCCATGCAGGCAATAAGTGCTGCCTCGCTGCGTGAGTAATTGTCGAAGATCATCGTCCTGAACGGAACGTTTCTATGCCTCGGAACCTCCAGGGTAATACTTCCAATACGTGTAGCGAGCTTTCGTTGCCTTGTACCGTTGCGGCTGTCTGTTCGTTTCTCTGAACGTTCATAGGGCGCCGCTTTAAGCTGTTCCGCCGATTCTGCCTTTAGAACGCTGTTCAAACTGTTCTGAAGAAGCTGTCTGAATGCTTCATCGCGGTCATCGCAAAGTAATTGTAGTATTTCTTCCTGATCTAATGTAATATTGATTTGAGCCATCGTGTTCTTCCTCCTTCGGTATTATGTTGTTTTGGTCGACTTACATTATACCTAAAGGTTGAGCATCTGGCTCTTTTATTTATTAATTTACACCATTATATGGACGTAGCCGATTCACTGGGTCAGACCCGCAGAAATCGTCTTTTGAATCGAATAATCTGCGGCCTGCCACTTTCCGTGGTGCTTCGATGAATGAACTCCCACAGAAATCAGGCGCAAAATCAGAAGAATCTGCGGCCACCCGCTCGCCACAACCTTTTGGGGTTTTGCTGATCAGTCATCATTCGTCCCGAACTGGGTCGATGTCTTGTAGTATTCATCGAATGCGGATCTGTCGAGGACCTTCGTGTCAAGTCCGGCATCTTCAGACAGCTGCACTTCCGTACTGTACTCGCCGCTGACTGTGACTGTGATCGCGCTGTCGCCTTCCACTACAGTCTTGCCGTCTGCTTTGACTGTCACTGTCTTACCGTCTGCGTCGATGATCTTAGCACCGTCTGCTGC
>JAFWJY010000235.1 GCA_017514525.1 Solobacterium sp.
GCAGCTCAGTGATACATTGCTGAAAAAGCTGGATCAGCTTGGCTGCCTGGAAGGAATGCAGGAACGCAATCAATTGTCGCTGTTTTAAAATTTTTTCGTTATTTGTCGATAAGTGGAATACAATAAGTTTCAGAGGATTTGTATTATGAGATTACTTGCCGTAGATGATGAAAAGATCGCATTGGATCACATTATGGGAATTCTGAAGCGTCTGGAACCGGATGCGGAGATCACAGGTGTCCGCAGCGGAGAACAGGCACTGGAAGAGATGGACAATGGGGAACCACTTGCAGTTGCGTTTCTGGATATCGATCTCAGAGATATCAATGGAATCGAACTGGCGCGGCGCATGAAGCAGAAGAATCCAAACCTGAATGTGGTGTTCACAACAGGATATGGTGATTACGCCGGCGATGCGTTTGATCTTCATGCCAGTGGCTATATCATGAAGCCGCTGACGGATGAAAAGGTACGACGGGAACTGGATGATCTGCGTCATCCGTTAACGGAGGAAGCGCCTGTATCTGGTCCGCATCTCAAAGTAAGTGCCTTTGGCAACTTTGAAGTCTATGATCAGAATGGCATTCCATTAGTATTCCAGTATGCCAAATCCAAGGAAATGCTTGCCTATCTGATTGACCGGAAAGGTGCCTTCTGCACCAACGGGGAAATCATGGGAATTCTCTGGGGGGATGAAGCCAGCAGCTCCAAACGCAGTTACCTCAAGAATCTGCGTACCGACCTCAGCACCGCGCTGAAGAATGTAGGCTGTGAAAATGTTCTGATTCGCCGCAGAGGCATGATTGCGGTTGTCCCGGATCAGATCGACTGTGACTATTTTGACTGGCTGAAAGGAAAACCCGCAGCCATCAACGCATACCATGGTGAATACATGGTGCAGTACAGCTGGAGTGAGTTTACCAACAGCCAGTTGGAGAAAAGCTCAAACAGCTGACCGATTTTCGCTGAAATGTTCGAAAACTGCTTGAACATGCGGAAAATTATGATACTATTTCTTACGGAAACAAGGAGCGCTTTGCGCTCCTTGTGTTATTCAGGGAGGACTATGGAATCACTCGATACGATTAAAGAACGGATCATACCGGTGCTGGAAGCCTGTGATGTCAGGCTGTATGAGCTGAAATGGCTCGGCAATGAATCGACGCTTCAAATCGCAATCACAAAACAGGATGGAACGATGGATCTGGATACCTGTGCCGAAGTCAGTGAAAAGCTGAGTGAAGCACTGGATCAATGTGAAAGCCTGAACACCGCTTACACCTTGGAAGTCTGCAGTCCTGGTGCAGAGCGTGAGATCCATGATCTGAACGAATTGAAGACCATGACAAACCCATATGTGTTTGTTCGTCTGAAACATCCAGTCAGGAAACTGATGGAATTCAAGGGAGAGATTGTCTCCTATGAAGATACACTCATCAAACTCAATTATCGGGATAAAGCAGCTGTACGGACTATCGAATTCGATGACAGTGAAATTGAATTCATTCGTCTGGCAGTCAGAATATAGGGAGAACAGAAATGAAACTCAATTATAAGGAATTAGTGAAAGCATTCGCGGCTCTGGAAGATGAACGCCGCATTCCGGAAAGCGTTCTGCAGGAAGCCGTCAAGGAAGCCCTTGCGAAGGCTTATAAGAAAGACGCAGAACTCAGCGACATCAATGTTGAAGTTGAGATCAACGAAAAGACCAGTACAGTTGATATTTATCAGCTTTACGATGTTGTCGAGAACGTGGAGGATGACGAGCTTCAGATTGAACTCCCGGATGCCCGTGAAATCAAGAGGGATGCGATTCTTGGCGATGTGATCCGCCGCAAGGTGGAACTCACCGGCATGAGCCGTGCGGCTGCTACACTCGCAAGAAATGTCATTCGTCAGAAGATCCGTGAGGCAGAGAAGATTGCCGTTTATGACGCCTATATTGATCAGCTCAATGAGATGGTGATCGGTATCGTTGAATCGGTTAAGGAAAAGTTCGCGCTGATCAACCTTGGCAAGACAACGGCGTTGATGCCGCGAGTTGCTCAGATTCCAAATGAGCGTCTTGTCGAAGGACAGAAGATTCGTGTTGTAATCACGGAAGTCAATAAAGAATCCAAGGGTTCTCAGGTTCTGGTCAGCCGTGCGGATCCAATGCTGGTAAAGCGGCTGTTTGAAAAGGAAGTACCGGAAATCTCTCAGGGGATTGTTGAGATCAAGGCAATTGCCCGTGATGCGGGTGAACGCACAAAGATGGCGGTTGTTTCCTACAATCCGGAAGTTGATCCGATTGGTGCGTGCATTGGCCAGCGCGGCGCCCGTGTACAGGAAATTATTGAAGAACTCAAAGGTGAAAAGATTGATATCTTCAACTGGAGTGAAGACTTTACCGTACTGGTACGGAATGCGCTTGCGCCGGCGGAAATCGTCAAAGTACTTCCAGGTGAAGAAGACCGCAGCCTTGTCGTGATCGTTGACGAGGATCAGCTCTCGCTGGCAATCGGCAAGAAGGGCAAGAACGCCCGTCTTGCGGTGAAGCTGACCGGACGCAAGATTGATATCAAGACACGTGCAGAACTGGAAGAAGCAGGTATTGACTACGATATCTTCGTCATGGAAGGTGAAGCCCGTGCAGCGGAAATGCAGGCTGAGATCAATCGTCATGAATCCGAACGCAAGGAAGCCCTCCGCAACGAAGAAGAACAGAAGCGTCAGGAAAAGCTGGAGGCATTAGCACGTCAGAAGGCGGAAGAAGCCAAGGCTGCTGCCGCAGAAGAAGACATCCTGCCGGAAGAAATGCAGGAAATGATGAGTGAGCGCATCCGTAACGAGATCGCACATGAAACAGTCGAACCGGCAGACCATCCTGCGGAGGCAAAAGCAGAAACTGAAGCAGAGCCAATCGCAGAAGCACCAGCTGTTGAAACACCGGTGAAGGAAGAACCGGCAGAACCGGAAGAGCCGGCAGTCGCAAAGGATACGCATAAGAAAAAGGCTGACCTGGAAGAAGTTGCCGCAAGAAATGACTATGTATCCCGCTTTGAAAAACTGGCAGATACTTCCAAGCCCAAACAGGCTGCACCAGTCAAGAAGAAGCGCAAGAAGGGCGACGATGATGGCATCAAGACCCGCAACGATGAACTGCTCCGTCAGCTGAAGAGTCAGGGAACTGATATTGCCAAACCGGTCTATACCGAAGAAGAACTCGATGAGATTGAACGTCAGGCTCAGGAAGAGGAAGACGCGAAATACGATATCGACTACGACGAATACGAGGAATACTACGAGGAGTAATTCATGCCGAGAAAGATTCCGATGCGGCGCTGCGTAGCGACCGGTGAGAGGCTTCCCAAAAAGGAACTGCTTCGCATCGTACGTACACCGGAAGGAGAGATCAAAGTTGATCCGACCGGTAAAGCAAACGGACGCGGTGCTTATCTGAAGAAAGATATAGCCGCAATCGAAGCGGCAAAGAAAACACGCGCACTGGACCGTGCGCTGGAAACCGAGATTCCGGAGCACTTCTTTGAAGAAGTGAAACAGATGCTCGGATAAGGATTGGAACGAAAAAAAGAAAAGAGGCGATGCACCAAAGTGTAAGAGGAAGAGTACGGCTCTTCTGATCAAATGAATAATGTGAAAGGAGTATCTCAATGCCAAAGAAACCGGTACGCGGAGGCAATGCCCGCGGTAAAAACAATCGAACCAATAACAACCGAAAAGGAGGAAGAGGGCCGCAGAACCGTGGGCCAGCTCCTGCTTCCTTTTCCCGTAAAGGACCAGATATTAAAGAGATCACGTACAGTGACGGCATCACGCTTGGCGAACTTGCCAAGAAATGCGGCCGCAATGCCAGTGATCTGATCAAAGTTCTCTTCATGCAGGGAAAGATGGTTACCATCAATACGACTCTGGATGATGACATGGTAGAACTCGTATGTCTGGAATATGAAATTGAACCAACCAAAGTCAAGGCAAGAGAGGTAGACAGTCTTGAAGATGAAGAAGGAATCGATGATTCCTCCATGCTGGAAGAACGTCCTCCGATCGTAACAATCATGGGTCATGTTGACCATGGTAAGACAACCCTGCTGGATGCGATCCGTTCCACAAAGGTCGCGGCAGGAGAAGCCGGTGGCATTACGCAGGCAATCGGTGCCTACCAGGTATCCATCAATGACCGCAAGATTACATTCCTGGATACGCCTGGTCACGAAGCATTTACAGCGATGCGTGCACGTGGTGCCGGAGTAACCGATATCGCAGTTATCGTTGTCGCAGCAGATGACGGCGTTATGCCGCAGACCAAGGAAGCCATCGATCACGCCAAGGCTGCAGGTGTTCCGATGATCGTTGCGGTAAACAAAATGGATAAACCGGATGCCAATTCGGATCGTGTCAAAAACGAAATGGCAGAACTCGGCATCATGCCGGAGGAATGGGGCGGTGATACGATCTTCGTATCAACCAGTGCCAAGAAGGGAGAGGGTATCAATGACCTTCTCGAAACCATCATAACGGTTGCGGATGTCAAGGAACTCAAGGCCAACCCGGACCGTCTTGCCGTTGGCACAGTCATCGAGGCAAAACTCGATAAAGGTCGTGGTCCGGTCGCGACTCTGCTTGTTCAAAACGGAACACTGGAACAGGGACAGCCGGTTGTTGTCGGCACCTGCTTTGGCAAGGTCCGTAAGATGACGGATGAAGATGGCATTGAACTGAAGAAAGCAGGCCCTGCATCTCCGGTTGAAATCATTGGTCTCAATGATGTTCCGGAAGCAGGCGATCTGTTCAAGGCATTTGACGACGAAAAGGAAGCAAGAGCTCTGGCAGAACGCAGAAAGCGCCGTAAGATTGATCAGCAGCGCCGCAAGACCAGTGCGGTATCCCTCGAGGATCTGTCCCGTGAAATTGCGGAAGGTGAAATCAAGGAAATTCCGGTAATTGTAAAGGCAGATGTACAGGGCAGTGCTGAAGCTGTTCGCTCATCTCTTGAAAAACTGGATGTTGAAGGTGTTAAGGTTAATGTCATTCACAGCACCGCCGGTGCCATCAATGATGGCGACATTATGCTGGCGGATGCGTCCAAGGCAATGATCATTGGCTTCAATGTTCGCCCGAGTGCTGATATTCGCAAGAAGGCAGAAGAGGCCGGTGTGCAGATTCGTCTTCACAACATCATTTATAAAGCTACCGAAGAAATGGAAAATGCCATGAAAGGTATGCTTGATCCGGTTTATACCGAGGTGGTTATCGGTTCTGCAGAAGTACGCGAAACTTATAAAGTATCCAAGATTGGTACAATCGGCGGCTGTATGGTTACCGATGGCAAGCTCGCTGCACACTGCGGTATCCGTCTGATTCGTGATGGTATTGTCATTTATACCGGTAAGCTTGGTTCCCTGAAGCGCTTCAAGGATGACGCGAAGGAAGTGAGCTCCGGTTATGAATGCGGCATTACGATTGAGAATTATAACGATATCAAAGTTGGTGACACCATCGAGGCTTATCAGGAACAGGAAGTACCTGCGGAGGCATAAACATGGCCAGTATCAAGCAGAAACGCCTCGAAGGCATCATCCGCAAGAATCTGATGGAGATTCTGCAGTTTGATGTAAAGGATCCAAACGTTGGCTTTGTGACAATCACGGATGTCAAAGTCACGAATGATCACAGCTATGCCAAAGTCTATGTCAGCTTCATCGGTGCTACGAATCGTAAAGAGGCACTTGCGGCACTGGAACGTGCCAAAGGGTTTATCCGAAGTGAGCTGAGTCAGCGTCTTGATATTCGCAGATGTCCGGATCTGATTTTCGAGATTGATAAGGCAGAGGAAAATGCCCGTCATATCGATCAGCTGATTGAAGAAATACATAAGAATGATTCAGAATCTGGATCTGGCAACGAGGCAGAATAAACACTTAAACAGATTTCTCTGAGCGAGAGATCTGTTTTTTTTAACACGTCTGCAGAAGTATTAAAAAAGTATAAAACAGGCGCACGTCTTCAACCAGTTTGCAACTATAGTGTCGGCGCCTTACGCTAGGCAAGCGTGAATAGAATTGCCCAGCTCGATGGAGTAATTCGATTACCGAATTGCTTA
>JAFWJY010000236.1 GCA_017514525.1 Solobacterium sp.
CGACTGAAAGGAGATCGCATGATCGCGTTTATCAAAGGAACCGTTCAGAGTTATGGAAGTGACTGGCTCATCGTCGATCATGGCGGAATGGGCTGGAAAGTCAGCTATGCGCACACCGACAGGATTCATCTCAATGAAGAGATCATGGTATATACCTATCTTCATTACACCGAAGCTGAGATGTCGCTGTACGGCTTTGAAAGCCAGCAGGAACAGGATCTCTTCCTGCGTCTGATATCCGTAAAGGGACTTGGCCCTAAGACAGCCATGAACATGTTGGCAAAGGCAAGTGCAGACAAGATCATCCTGGCCGTAGAAAACGGGGATGTATCCGTATTGAAATCCATGCCGGGTATTGGTGCCAAAACAGCCAGTCAGATCGTACTGGATCTTAAAGGAAAACTGGTACCGGTTCAGAATAAAGCCAAAGGTGACACTGAGACATATCCGAAAGAAATTGAAGAAGCCTGTGATGCATTACGCAATCTTGGCTATAAGCAGTCAGAAATCAGTTCTGCCGCAGATTATATGAATAAGAACCCGCAGGATTCCGTCCAGAAGTATATCAAGCTGGGCCTGCAGTTTCTTGTTCGGCAGAAACTGGGAGGATAACAAATGGAATTAGAAGAAAACCGGATCATGTCTGCTAGATCCAACGGTGAAGAGGAAGAAAGCCTGCGTCCGCAGTCCCTGGAGGAATATGTCGGCCAGGATGCGCTGAAGGAAAACCTGCGCATCTTTATTCAGGCCGCGCTCCAGCGCAATGAAAGCCTGGACCATGTATTGCTGTATGGGCCTCCGGGACTTGGAAAGACAACACTGTCTTACATTCTCGCTCATGAGATGCATGCGGGTATTCGTGTTGCCAGCGGCCCCAGCATTGAAAAAGCAGGGGACCTTGCGGCAATCCTTTCCGTACTGGAACCGGGTGACATTCTCTTTATCGATGAGATTCACCGGCTTCCAAAAGTTGTGGAAGAAGTGCTGTATCCGGCTATGGAAGACTTCTACATTGATGTGATCGTCGGCAAAGATTCCGGCAGCCACAATGTACGTCTGGATCTGCCGCCGTTTACCTTAGTTGGCGCAACGACACGGGCAGGTGATCTGTCCTCGCCCTTGCGGGATCGCTTTGGCATCATCTCCAAGCTGGAGTACTACACCAATGATCAGCTTGCGGCTATCGTACGCCGTACCTCGAGAGTGCTTGGGGTAACGATTGAAGAACCGGCCGTGTTTGAAATTGCCCGACGAAGCCGCGGTACACCGCGTATTGCCAATCGTCTTTTAAGGCGTATCCGAGACTTTGCGCAGGTCTGGAACAATGGCGTTATCACAAATGAAATTGCCCAGCAGAGCCTGGACCGGCTTCATGTCGACAGCCTTGGTCTGGATGAAGTGGATATCCGCTATCTGCGCGGCATCATTGAACGTTTCCGCGGCGGACCAGTCGGCCTGGAAGCACTGGCCAATTCCATCAGTGAAGAAACTACGACGCTTGAAGATGTATATGAACCGTATCTGATCCAGATCGGGTTTGTGAATCGGACAAGTCGGGGAAGAGTCGCAACTGATGCGGCCTACCGCCATCTTGGCATCAGTATGCCAGGGCATAAACAGGATTCATTATTCTGACAGTTGGGAAACCCCGACTGTCTTTTATTCTCCCTCAGCAATCATTCCACCGTGGTAGAATAGGAGCCATGGCAGAAACAAATCCACGCAGTAAATTACGTTCGATGAAGCGTCAGTATTTTCTTGTCACATTCCTGCTGACGATCAGTCTTTTTCTGGTGGTCTATCTGCCGATGGAAATTCTCTTTACCATATTTGAAGCAGGCCCTTATGTACGCCTTGGTTTTACGGCAGCGTTATTTGTCGCAGACTATATCGCTGTAAACTTCATCGTCAACCATAAGCTGCAGTCCCGTTTTATTCGGGAAGCTGCGCCGATGCTGGATACGATCCAGCCGCCGGAGCCGGAATATGTCATGGATGAAGAAACCGCACGCAAGC
>JAFWJY010000237.1 GCA_017514525.1 Solobacterium sp.
ATTACTATGGACAGCAACAAACGCCCCGAAACAATGGAACGCATCACAACACCGGAACTGGCACAGGCTTTTATTGATGAACAGGTAAAGCTTGTACAGGAACAGGTGAAAGACGGCAAGGTACTGCTTGCGCTGAGCGGAGGAGTAGATTCCTCTGTCGTTGCGGCACTGCTGATCAAGGCAATCGGAAAGAACCTTGTCTGTGTACATGTGAATCATGGGTTCCTGCGTAAAGGAGAACCGGAACAGGTGATCCAGGTATTCCAGAAGGAACTTGGCGCCAATCTTGTTTATGTTGATGCGGTAGACCGCTTCCTGGATAAAGTTGCCGGTGTAAGTGATCCGGAACAGAAGCGTCATATTATCGGAGAAGAGTTCATCAAGGTATTTGATGAAGAAGCTGCCAAACTGGAAGGAATCCATTTCCTGGCACAGGGAACGATTTATCCGGATATTCTGGAAAGTGAAAAGGGCATCAAGGCACATCATAATGTCGGCGGTCTTCCGGCAGAGATGGAGATGGAGCTTGTAGAACCGGTCAAGCTTCTCTACAAGGATGAAGTGCGTGTTGTCGGCAAACAGCTTGGTCTGCCGGAGTCTATGGTGGAACGTCAGCCGTTCCCGGGACCGGGTCTTGCGGTACGTACACCAGGTGCGATTACCAGAGACCGTCTTGAGGCAGTCCGTGAATCGGATGCGATTTTGAGAGAAGAATTCGCAAAGGCTGGTCTTGCCGGAAAAGTATGGCAGTATTTCACGATCGTACCGGATTTCAAGACGACCGGAATCAAAGACGGAGAGCGTTCCTTCGCATGGCCTGCAGTTATCCGCGCAGTCAATACCCGTGATGCGATGAGTGCTACGATCGAAGAGATTCCTTATGATCTGCTGAAGAAGATCACTGAGCGGATTACCCATGAAGTACCGGGTATCAACCGTGTACTGATGGATCTCACACCGAAGCCCACCGGAACAATAGAGTGGGAGTAAAGACTAGATTGCTGGAAAGCCTTTGTTTATGAGGTTTTCCGGCTTTTCTTTTGAGCGGTGCTCCCAATTTGACCCCCTGTTTGAGATCTAAATGGTTTTTTACTTCTATTTCGGAGCGTGGGATGAAACGGAAACGGACGTATATATTACTGAAGGAGAAAATGACCATGAGAAAAGAAAATCTGACAGAGGAAAATCTTCAGGATATCAGCGGCGGAACCTTTGCGGAGCTGGGAGAAATCCGTGAGTTTATCAAGGCGAATGACCCTGACTACGAAAACACACCAGTCGACGAGATCATTGTGGCAGACTGGCTGGATGAGCATTATGGGCTGCAGCGGATTTCCGTTAAACCGTACGGTATGAATCTGTATGATTTCGAAGGCGGACGAACCATGAATCATGCGGAACTGATGGATTTTCTGAGATCCAACTATAAAGGATGAATCAAGAAAATTATACCGTTGCAGATTCAGACAGTTTCAGAGAACTTAGCACGAATGTGTTAGGTTCTCTTTTTTTTTTTTTTTTTGAAAAGGGGTACAACCATAAAAACGCTCAAGGAATCAATATACAAACTCCTTGAGCTTTTGATTAGGAATAGATGTAAGAGTGCGATCAGATGAACGAAATGGATTATTTCTTTGTCAGTTCTGTCCAGTTCAGATCATTCAATGTCTTATTATCAGGAGCGTTGCCGGAAACCCCGATAATATCACCATACCGATTCTGATAGGCGTGGTCAGCGACAACCCCGACTTCGACTGTTCTGCCCGCAGGTGTGACATAACTGTTAACGCCTCTGATTGCCTGAGAGTAATTATTGCTCATTCTGGTCTGGGCGGCCTGCCGCTTATCCCAGCTGTCCATAATACCGGCAGAGGTCTGGGCGCTGTTCCGGGCAATCATCTGGGATGTCTGCTGCTGCATCTGCAGTGTCTGCATGTGCATCTGCTGTGCCATCGCCTGATTGTTTGCGGCTTCCTGCATTACATTCTGGAGCTTCTGCTGAATGAAGGCGTTTTCTCTCTGTGCCAGCTGGCTGTCCGGTTCAATTGTTTTTACAAACTGCAGGAAGACTTTTGTAGCGTTTGCTTCTTCCTCTTTCGGGAACATCGTTGCATATCTTCTCTGGGAGCCAAACACGATAAAGCTGACGGATTTCCCAAACTCCTGACTGTGGCCAAACGGAATGGAACCATCCGGATTCAACTGTTTCTGAGGAGGTGCGGAAGGGGTGTCATTCACCGGATCGGCTGCCTGCCGCTCCCGGTTCTGCTTCATCTTATAAAGCAGACCGCCGTGCATCCAGTCGTTCATTGTCATTTTATCCCGTCCGTTTACGACATCGGAAAAGGCATTCTTGAAGTCTGCGATGGAACTCTTCAGCTGAGGAGTATTGTCCAGAATTCCCTTCATGGCACCGGTAATATTTCCCATGACCTGATTTCCGCCGAGTTCCGCTCCGTTCCAGTCACATCCGCACAGCACTACAACTTCCTGACCGTTAAAGACGCCCGTAAAGCGGTACAGGGTGGAATTAACGTCGGTATTCACAACCGGATACTGCTCACCAAGATAGGTGAAATACGTTCCCAGTTCACTGTTTAACTGGGAAGCCGCAAGATTGGGATTATCTCCCAGAGCACTGTGGAGCGGTGCCTGTGCGGTCGGAGTCAGTGTGATTCCGGTGATCTGTTCAGCCCAGCGCTTGCAGTATTGCATTTCATCAACAAATGCGGTGTAGCCGCTTTTCGTATGGGTCTGGATCAGTGCCAGCATTCCCTGCATCATCTTTGAACGGATATCAAACAGGATTTCTCTGGACGCAGATACCAGAACCTGTTTTTCATCACCGCTTACAGCCCGCATATAGGAAACCAGCGGTACGGTCTCGGAAAGCCATCCCTGCTGAATGACCGCTTCGGTTTTAAAATCTTCCGGTATGTCTGCTTTTCCGACAGGAATTCCATCCGCGGTCGTAAATACGCGGCCGCTATTATTGTTCTCTCCAAAATCAAGATGTATCTGATTTCCGCAATGCGGACAGTAAACAAATTCTCTTCGTTCGGTAAGATTTAGCTGTCCTCCGCACTGAGGGCAGACAAGAGCTTTTATTTCCATGATTGTTTCACTCCTTTTACTATTTTTATTATAGCTGTTTACAACCGTGCTACAGGGGTACTTCGGTAAAAGGAAGGACAAATGTGGTAAATGAAATGTCGTAAAATCATTGCTGGCTAACGACAGTTGCGGCTCAGGAACTATGTTATGTAAGTCATGCAATCCTGCCGGGCTGATATGAACCGGGTAATTTATCATACAGGAATAGGCTGATCAGGAAAAATACCCAATCAGCCTGAAAAGCCGCTTGAAAACCGGAATGATTAAATGCTGTTCAAAAAAGTCGTGTGTCTGGCTTGCA
>JAFWJY010000238.1 GCA_017514525.1 Solobacterium sp.
GCAGCAGTTCAGGGAGGCGTTATCGCCGGTGATGTCAACGACGTCTTACTGCTTGACGTTACACCGCTGTCTCTTGGTATCGAAACACTGGGCGGTGTTATGACAACACTGATCCCGCGTAATACAACGATCCCGACATCCAAGTCTCAGGTCTTCTCCACTGCGGCCGACAATCAGCCGGCAGTTGACATTCATGTCCTGCAGGGCGAGCGTCCAATGGCCAACGACAACAAGACCCTTGGAAACTTCCAGCTGGATGGAATCGCACCGGCACGCCGTGGTGTTCCGCAGATTGAAGTAACCTTCGACATCGACGTAAACGGTATCGTTCATGTCAGCGCGAAGGATAAAGGCACAGGCAAGGAACAGTCCATTACGATTACCAATTCTTCCGGTCTGTCCGAAGAGGAAATCGACCGCATGGTCAAGGAAGCCGAGATGAACAAGGCGGAAGATGACAAGAAGAAGGCGGATATCGAAACCCGCAATAAGGCTGAGGCATATATCAACCAGATTGATGAAACACTCAAGACAGATAATGCCAACGTCACACCGGAGCAGAAGGCAGAAGTTCAGAAACTCCGTGACGAGCTACAGAAGGCTATCGATGACAATGATATGGATACCCTGAAGACAAAGCTCGACGCTCTGGAACAGGCTGCTAACGCGATGGCACAGCAGATGTACCAGAATGGCGGAGCTGCCGGCGCCGGGGATGCCGGAGCAGGTGCCGCTGGCGGCAACGCCGGTGATGATGTAGTCGATGCCGACTTCACCGAAAAGAACTAAAAAACGCAGAAGACTCAGATTCCCGGTTATCATACCGGGAATCTGTATTCTCGCGGGTATCATCATTCTTCTGGTCGTACTTCTCAAAGGCTGCAATTCCAAGAAAACCGACACCCCGGAGTCAGGCAGTCCCGCGGCGCAGGAGAACCCATCTGCTGTAACAATCGAAGACAGCGGCAAAGACTTCAGCAGTTTCTTTGGCCATAAAGGTCTCGTAACGGAAACCTGCAATCTGTATCTCAAAACAGATGAAGGTTTTCTCCCGACCGGATCCTTTGAGGGTGGCGCAAATCTCGAAATCGGAACTGAACAGGAAATGGATCTTGTATCCGTTGCCGGTACACCGTTCTATATTCATGGAGATTCGCTGAGTCCTTCCGATCGCTGGTATCGCAGTGAGACGCATCTGATTCCATACAGCGAAGACCTCACAACTGCGGAATCGTATGACATCTATGATGAACGCGGCAATCGTATCGCCAGCGTACAGCATAGTGATACCTATCCGATTTATGTGAAGCCAAATGCGGATGATAACCGGTATGGCATTCTCTTTATGAATGCGATCTATTACATTCATGCAGATCAGGTTGTCTCAACTGCACCGGCAGATCGTACAACCGATACGCAGTTAGCTGCGGAAGTACCGGTGCTGATGTACCACTTCTTCTACAGTGAAGCAGAGGGCGGCAGCCGGGTTGATGGCAACTACGTGGAAACTGGAGAGCTGGAAGAACAGCTTGCCTATATCAAAGACAACGGTTTTACCGCATGTACAATGCGGGAACTGCAGTACTGGATGGAACAGCGGGCACAGCTTCCGTACCATACGATTGCGATTACGATCGATGATGCAGATCCAAGCGTCCATCAGTATGCGATGCCGATTTTTGTGAAGTATGGCATAAACGCAACCAACTTTGTCATCTGCGGATGGCAGCCGGCAGAGATGCCGTATGAGTTGTGGGAGATGCGTGAAAACGGGATGGAACTGCAGTCGCATGGATTCCTGACGCATACCGGAGGCTGTTCCGGTATGGGACACGGGGGCTTGTTACTTTGCATGGATCATGCGGCGGGTGTTGAAGATACGATCCGATCCTTCGATTATGTGGATGGCGGATTTGTCTACTGTTACCCGTTTGGAGATATCAATGAAAATGCCGAGTCGATCGTCCGTGACGGTGGCGCAAAACTTGCGTTTACGACTGAAGGCGGACGCATTCATCCAGGCATGGATCCGCTGGCACTGCCGCGGGTGCGTGTAACCGGGGGCAATGGATTGAATGCATTTGCGGCGAGCATCGGCTAGGAGGTAAATATGGCAGAAAAACGAGATTACTATGAGGTGCTTGGCATCGCGAAAGGTGCCTCAGAAGATGAAATAAAAAGGGCATACCGGAAACTGGCGAAGAAGTACCACCCGGATGTAAACAAGGAACCGGATGCGGAAGAAAAGTTTAAAGAGATCAATGAAGCCTATGAGGTGCTGAGTGATCCGCAGAAACGTCAGACCTATGATCAGTTTGGTTTTGCGGGCATGGATGGCGCGGCAGGATTCGGCAATGGATTCTCCGGCTTTACCAGCGGCGGCTTTGATGATCTTGGTGATATTTTCTCCTCGTTTTTCGGCGGCGATATGGGTGGCTTCGGTGGTCGTTCCTCTCGAGCCAATACCGGACCGATGCGCGGCGATGACTTGTTGAAGCGCCTTGAAATTGACTTCATGGAGGCATGTTTCGGTACAACCAAAACGATCCGGATCA
>JAFWJY010000239.1 GCA_017514525.1 Solobacterium sp.
GAAAGCAGTCTGTCACCATAGCGGTCATATGCTTTTCGGAACTGTTCGTTTTGTTTAATCAGCAGATCTTTTTCTTTCTTGTCCATGGCTTTTCTCTCCGTTTTCATTTCGTTATTATCATTTTACAAAAAACAGCGCTGGTGTGTGAACAAAAACCACGTAACCGGTTACATGTTCCCAGCCTGCTTCCATTCCCGTCAATTCGTGCTAGAATTTCCTTCAAGTCTGGAGGCGAGTGACATCAAACCAAGAAAACAATGGTGGATCTGGCTGCTGGTTGCGGCTTATATCTGGTTTATCTTTCAGAACTCACTGATGGTAGCTGAAACATCATCAGCCTTAAGCACAAAAGTAACGTATTTCCTGCTGAACCATATGAACCGGTTTGGCCTGTATGCGGATTTCCATACCGTTCATCACTATGTACGCAAGCTGGCTCATTTTTCCGAATTTGCCGGTCTTGGGTTCCTGGTGACTCTGGCGATGCATGTATGTCCGCTGTTCAAAAGCCGGTTTCTGAACTTCACCCTGTTTCTTGTGGCAGTTCCGGTGATGGATGAAACGATCCAGCAGTTTGTGGATGGCAGAAGCAGTGAATACTTTGACATGTTAATTGACGGCAGCGGATTCCTCGCCGGAGGATTCGTCTGCTATGTACTGATTCTGATCCTGAAAGATCTGTTTGGGAGAAAGCAGAATGTATAACAAATCTGCGGTTCTGCAGCTGCTCGACGCCAGTGCCATCTCTTATGAACTGACGGAACATCCCGCAGTCTGCAATATGGAGGAAGCAGCCGCCCTGACCCTTCCCTATCCGCAGGATGAAGCCAAGAATCTGTTTGTACGGGATGACAAAAAGTGTTGTTATTATCTGATTACGGTAAAGGAAAACAAGCGCGTTGATCTCAAGCAGTTTCGGAAAGACCACGGCACACGTCCCTTATCCTTTGCCAGTGATCCGGATCTCTGGCAGTATCTGCAGCTGACACCAGGTTCCGTGACACCGCTTGGCCTTTTAAACAACACCGCGCACAATGTAGTCCTGTATCTGGACCACGCGTTTCTGGAGGATTCCTGCCGGATCGGAATCCACCCGAATGACAATACCGCTACGATCTGGATGAATACTGCAGATCTGATTCAGCTGCTCGAAGCACATGGAACGACTGTACACACGGTAAAGCTGTAACGCAACATCGTGTAAACTGTTCCGTTTTGGGATTACTGATTACGCACAGAATCTTTCCGAAAAAAACGCACAAACCTGCTTCCTTCAGTTACCATGTATAGGTAATGTACCGGAGTATCCGGAGAAAGCAGGTTTTTTATTATGAACTCTTCTAAAGAAATAACAGTGTCCTATCGGACGATTGCCCAGAACAAATGTTCTATGAATACCGGAACGCTGCTGGTCAGCGGAATCTTTTCCGGTGCCTTTATTGCCTTCGGCGCATTTGGTTCTCAGATTCTTGGTGCTTCCGTTCAGGACCCAGGTCTTGCGAAACTGCTTGGCTCTCTCGTATTCCCGGTCGGATTAACGCTGGTATGCTGCGTAGGTACGGAATTATTTACCGGCAACGCACTGCTGGTACTTCCATTATTGGAAAAGAAGGTTGATTTCAAAGGGGTGCTGCGAAACTGGGCACTTGTATATATCGGCAACTTCATCGGTTCACTGCTTGTCGCCTGTCTGGTTGTTTATTCTTCCCTCGGTTCTTTATTTGGCGGCGCTCTGGCTGAGACGATGGTTTCCACCGCTGTCGCTAAAACTTCCCTGTCTGTTTCTGCTACAATTCTGCGCGGCATCCTCTGCAATATTCTGGTATGTCTTGCGGTATGGCTGTCCTTTGCGGCAGGTGAGCTGTCCGGAAAGATCATCGGCTTATATCTGCCGACCATGCTGTTTGTACTCTGCGGCTTTGAACATTCCGTTGCCAATATGTATTTCATTCCGGCCGGAATGATGGCCGCTTCCTTTCACGGCATTCCTTCTGCTGCTTCGCTCAGCGGTTTCCTGCTTGGAAATTTGGTTCCGGTAACGATTGGAAACCTGATCGGAGGTGCAGGCTTTGTGGCTGCGGGACTGTTCCTGCTGTTCGGAGAACATGAATCTGCTTGACTGGCTGATCCGATTTCTGCAGGCAACCGCATGGAAAATGGATGTGCCGGCATTATTCAGCCCGTTTCATCTGTCCATGACGCTGTTATCCGTGCTGATTCCCTACATTCTGGTATGCCGTCAGCCGATTAATAAAACAAAAGCAGAACAGCACCTGTTTCACATGGGCATGATTCTGCTGATGCTGGAGCTGTACAAACAGGGTTTTTACTATGTCGTCGTCAATCATATGCGCTATGACTGGTGGCATTTTCCATTTCAGCTCTGTTCCATGGCGATGTATCTCTGCCTTCTGCTTCCCCTTACTAAGGGAAGATTCCATCGGACCATTCTCACCTTTCTGTATGATTTTTCCCTGCCTGGCGCATTGCTGGCTCTGCTGTTCCCGGAAGATATGCTGCGGCCATACTGGGCTATGACCTTGCATGGGTTTCTCTGGCATGCGATGCTGGTTTACATTGCCCTGATCGTTTATCGGAATGAACTGGCAGACCCATCCTGGAGTGGGTTTTCAGATGCAGGTGCGCTGTATCTGTTTCTTGCCGCAAGCGCCTTTATCCTGAATATCCTGATTCACCCGTATGCGTCCTTTGGATTTCAACCTAATTACTTCTACCTTTCGCCATATGAAAAAACCGGCCAGTTTTTCTTCCGGCTGATCGCAGAGCGCTTCGGAATTACAGTGGAACTGCTATTGTATCTGTTCCTGTATATCCTGTTCTGTTCTCTGTTTCATGCCGTACTGCGAAAAACCAGCCGGTGTTAACAATCCTGTGATTATGCAGAGATGATCATACGGTCATCATCCAGTTCTTCCTTCATGTCCATGGTGATGCCGTTAACCTTATACTTCTTCAGTACAAACATCGTAACTGTCGACGTCACGCCTTCGATCGGCGCAAGCTTACTACCGACGAAGTCTGCTACTTCCCGCATCGTCTTGGCATTCAGGCTGACCATGAACTCGGAAGTACCGCTCATCAAATAGAGACTTGCGACCTCCGGAAACTTCGCAATGCGTTCCGCAATCTTGTCATAGCCTGCTTCCCGTTCCGGTTTGGCACTGACGCCAATAAACGCATCGACATGCTCAATATTTGTCTTATCCCAGTTGATCACCGTGTGGTAGCCACAGATGATCTTATTTTTTTCCAGATCTTCCTTTGCTTTTGTTACGGCATCAACGCTTTCTCCAAGAATATCCGCAAGATCGGTTACGGATGCCCGCGGATCATCCGCCAGCATATTCAGCAACTGCATTTCATCCATTTCGTTCACTCTCCTTTGTGATCTTCAAGAAACTCTTTGATTCTGCGGAACGCTTCCCGCAGATGGTCCAGACTGTAGGCATAACTGATGCGCGCAAATCCTTCTCCGGCCGCACCAAAGGCTGTACCGGGAACGATTGCCACATGTTTTTCCTGCAGCAGTTTTTCACAGAATTCATCACTGCTCATTCCACTGGACGTGATATTCGGGAATACATAGAACGCACCGCGCGGTTCAAATGTCTTCAGTCCCATTTCATTGAGCTTGCGCACGCAGTACTGTCTGCGCAGGTCATACTGCTTTCGCATTTCCTCGACATCATCATCACAGTCCCGCAATGCGGTGATTGCCGCATACTGGGAAGTTGTCGGAGCTGCCATGATGCAGCTCTGATGAATTTTCAGCATCGTCTTGATCAGCGGCAGCGGACCGCAGGCATAGCCAAGGCGCCAGCCCGTCATTGAGAAGGTCTTGGAAAAGCCTCCGACTACGACCGTACGTTCTTTCATCCCAGGTATATGAGCAATCGACTCATGCTGGATGCCATAGACCAGTTCCGCATAGATTTCATCGGACAGGATCGTAACGTTGGTGTCCTTTAATACCTCGGCGATTTCCAGAAGATCCTGATGGCGCAGGACAGCGCCGGTAGGATTATTCGGAAAACCAAGCACCAGAATCTTGGTGCGGGGACTCAGCGCCGCTTTGATCTGCTGCGCTGTGATTCGGAATTCATTTTCTTCAAGACACGGGATGCTTACCGGAACGCCTCCGGTCAGTGTTGTGATCGGATCATAGCTGACATAACATGGCTCCGGAATGATTACTTCATCCCCTGGGCAGACTAACGCCCGAATCGCGAGGTCAATCGCTTCCGAGCCGCCAACTGTCACAAGAATCTCATCCTCATTGTAGGAAAGATCATACTTTCGTCTGGTATACGCTCCAATTGCCTCGCGCAATTCCCGCAGGCCGGAGTTGGCCGTGTATTTGGTACGGCCAATTTCCAGCGAATGGATGGCCGCATCGCGTATATCCCAGGGCGTCTGAAAATCAGGTTCACCGACACCAAGGGAAATGCATTCCGGCATTTCCGCCGCCAGATCAAAGAACCTCCGAATTCCGGAAGGTCGCATCTGTTTTGCGTTTTCAGATAACAGTGTTTCGTAGTCCATATTGTTTCACCTGTTCTTCCATTATACAGAAAACAGAGAAGCGGTCATGCCCCTTCTCTGGTAATACTTGCAAGTTTTGCACCAATCAGCTCACAAAGCGCCTGCGGATTCACTTCCACCTGCATCCCGACCTTTCCGCCGGAGACACAGATCGTGTCAAACAGAATCGCAGTTTCGTCGATCCAGGTCGCAAACGGCTTCTTCATTCCAACCGGCGAACAGCCGCCGTGAATATACCCGGTCAGCCCCAGGAGTTCTTTCTGCGGAATCATCTCCACCGACTTAACACCTGCCTGCTTTGCGGCTTTCTTTAAGTCCAGCTTTTCCTTCACCGGTATGACAAATACATAATGGCTGCGGTCATCGCCAACCGTAACCAGTGTCTTGAATACCTGATCCGGATCCTGTCCGCATTTTTCCGCAACGGAAACACCGTCAATCGCACCGTCTTCCGTATCATACGTATGAACCTGGTAGGCAATGCCTGCGGTATCCAGCATCCGCATGGCATTCGTTTTGACTTCTTTTGTCTTCGCCATCTCACTCACTCAGCAGGATGCGGTCGTTATCAAGCTCCTTGCCTGCCTGCTCCTTAAACAGATTCATGAGATCCTGAATCGTCAGACCTTTCCGCTGCTCCCCTTTCAGGTCTACCACAATGTGTCCGTTTGCCATCATCAGTGTACGGTTTCCGATACTGACCGCCTGTTTCAGGTTATGCGTAACCATAAGACACGTTGTATGATTCGCGTCGGTAATCTGTTTTGTCAAAGCCATGATCTTTTCGGCAGCCTGCGGATCCAGAGCGGCAGTATGCTCATCGAGCAGAAGGATTTTAGGCGGAACCAGTGTTGCCATTAACAGCGTCAATGCCTGGCGCTGTCCGCCTGACAGGGTTCCAACCGGTGTGTTCATGCGCCCTTCCAGTCCCATATCCAGCATCCGGAGTTTCTCTTTGAACAGCTCTTTTTCTTTCCGGGTGATCCGGCTCAGCGGGTTTGTATTCTTATCTGCACGCAGATAAGCCAGAGCCAGATTCTCTTCAATTGTCATATGCGGAGCGGTGCCTTTCAGCGGATCCTGAAACATACGGCCGATATAACGAGAGCGCACATAGTCCGGCTGAAAGGTGATGTTTTCCCCATCCAGCAGGATTCGTCCGCTGTCAGCCAGAAAGACGCCGGAAATCGCATTGAACAGGGTGCTCTTTCCAGCCCCATTGGAGCCGACTACCGTAATGAAGTCGCCGTCTTCAACCGTCAGACTCAGCCCGTCCAGCGCCACCTTTTCATTTACAGTCCCCGGATTGAATACCTTGGAAATATTCTGTATCTCAAGCATGGTCTTTCAGCTCCCTTCTTGCCCTTCCCTTCACCGCAAGGGAAGCCTTGATGGAAGGTGCCGCAATGGCAGCTGCCACGATGATCGCAGTCATCAGTTTCAGACCTTCAATCGGTATAACTCTGGTCTGCAGAACGATCGCATAGATGAACCGGTAAATGATATTACCGACAAGGCATGCGGCAATATTGCGTTCAATGGAACGCCGTCCGTTCAGTACTGTCTCGCCAATGATCAGTGTTGCCAGTCCGATTACAACAATGCCGGTACCGGCATTGATGTCAGCACTTTTCTGCAGCTGCCCGGCAATCGCACCGGACAGTGCCGTAAAGCAATTGGCAAAGATAAGGCCAACCGTGACCATGAATTTCGGGTTGATGGACGACGCACTGACCATATCTTTATTGTCTCCGGTCGCACGGATCGAAAGACCGATTCTCGTTTTCAGAAACTGCCGCATGAGAATCATGCACAGGATGGCAATCAGGCCTGCCAGCAGGATCGCATACCAGCTGCCGCCGATGCCTGTGGCACGGAACAGCGTGAAGATTGTCTCCTGCTTGATGATGCTGATATTGGAACTCCAGCCCATCGCCATCAGATTGATCGTATAGAGACCGGTGTTCGTGATGATTCCGGCAATGATGGACGGAACGCCAAGCCTTGTCTGCAGAAATGCCGTTACGAAACCGGCACAGCCTCCGGCAAGAATCGCTTCAAATAAACCAAGCACGGGATGACCGGCAACGGCCGCAGACACGGAAACGGCCATTCCGAGTACGAAGCAGCCGTCTGTTGTAAGATCCGCAATGTCAAGAACCCGGTAGCTCAGGAACAGGGCCAGAGCTACCAGGCTGTAAATACATCCGAGTGATAAAGCTGTTTGTGCAATATGCAACATTTCAATCTCCGTTTAGTCTTCTGTTGTTGTAACTTCCACCAGCTCACCAAACTGCTTGAAGACACTGTAATCAAGACCAAGTGTTTCTGCAGTTTCGGTATTGACGGTAACGATGCCGCCGTCCATCAGGTAGTAGTCTTCAAGGCTGCCCTTGCCGCCATTTACCATGACTTCAAATGCGTAATCAGCAGTCTTTTTGCCAAGCTCCGTATAGTTTACACCACAGGTGGTATACGCGCCATTGCGGACGAAGCTGTCAGCACCGGTATAGTGCGGAATGCCTGCTTCCGCAAGGTCACCTGCGAAGGAGAGCTCCGCAGCCATGACTACATTGTCAGTCGGTGTGAAGATGGCGTCAACACTCTGCCCAATCAGAGAGGAAACTGCCTGCTGTACTTCATCATTTGTATTGCCAGTCGCTTCAATGTATTCAATGCCCTTAGCGTCAAGATATGCCTTTGCCTCTGCAATCGGCTTGGCGGAGTTTGCCTCTGATTTCGAATACAGCAGACCAATTTTTTTCGCATCCGGGTTCTGCGCGAAGACCATGTTCATGATGACATCGGTATTCAGCGCATCACTGGTCCCTGTCACATAGTCAATGCCGGTCAGCTCCGCTGCCTCCGGATCCGAGATTGCCGCATACACAATCGGCGTTTTGGTATCGCCGGCTGCTGCAGTCATCGTCTGTGCCGCAAGGGTAGCGATTGGAATAATGACATCCACATCATCAGCGATTGCCTGAGAGCCGATCTGCTGCAGAACGGTCTGGTCATTCTGTCCGGAATAGATGCTGCCATAGTCAATGGTTACGCCATTCTTGGCTGCGAGTTCATCGAGTTCTGCCGCAATCGCATTGGCTATTTCATCAAGCGAAGCGTGATCCAGCTGCTTTACGATCGCAACCTTATAGGTTTTGGATTCCCCTGCAGCGGCTGTTGTTTCAGCTGGTGCGGCTGGTGCGGCTGCTCCGCCGCATGCTGAGAGGGTGAGTGCGAGTACTGCGCTGAGCGCTGCTTTCAATGTTGTGTGTTTCATCTTTCTTTCCTCCTGTACCGGGTGATAGATGTACCTTTGGCGCCAACCCAAAGGAATAAAAATACTCCTGCCCAAACATGGGACAGGAGTTATTAACCTTCTGCGATACCACCCAATTTGACGTCTATACCAAACGTCCACTCGCTTTACGTACCATCATACGCATCTGATTGATAACGGGGTAGATTCCCGTCCTCCCTACTTGGTTTCCTGTTCAGTCGGCCCTGCTGAAGTCCATTCGTTCAGATTCAGTCTGCGTCCTTTCCACCTGCCGGACACTCTCTTGAAACGTCTGTCTGAAGTACTCGTCTTCGTCTTCGGTTTATATGTATACCATGATTATGCTGGAACAGCTGATGCATGTCAAACGAATTTTCAGATAATTTTCAGAAAATTCTCTCATTTATGAAACTTATTTGAATTATTTTCATTACAATTTCTGCTGGGTATATTATCATAATGCATGGGAAACGGAGCTGGATGTCCCTGGCTCCTATTTCTGTTATCAAAAAGGAGGCACCTATGTATCAGATCAAGCACAAACGTGCGCTGAATTCTTCCGTTACGGAAATGGAAATCAGTGCACCGCTGGTTGCGGCAAAAGCGAAGCCTGGCCAGTTCATTATTCTGCGTGTCGATGAAGAAGGAGAACGTATTCCTCTGACAGTTGCCGGAACAAATCCGGAAGAAGGAACTGTCAAGATTATTTTCCAGATTGTTGGCGCAACTACAATGGCACTGAATGCCAAACAGGAAGGCGACTTCATTCAGGACTTTACCGGACCCCTTGGTACAGCAACCGCAATCGAAGGAAAGAAAAAGGTCTGTGTCATCGGCGGCGGTGTCGGATGTGCAATTGCGATGCCAGTCGCAAAAGCATTCCATGACCAGGGAACAGAAGTCACCAGCATCATCGGCTTCCGCAATAAAGATATTCTGATCCTGGAGGACGAATTCCGTTCCTTCTCTGATAAGCTGATCGTCACAACGGACGACGGTTCCTATGGCTTCCATGGCAATGTCACAGTTCCGCTGAAGGAAATGCTCGATAACGGCGAACAGTTTGATGAAATCCTGACGATCGGACCGTTAATCATGATGAAGTTTGTCGTTGCGACTGCGCGTCCATACAACATTCCGGTTACCGTATCCATGAATCCGATCATGATCGATGGAACCGGCATGTGCGGCGGCTGCCGTCTCACACTGAATCAGGATGGCAAGCGCGTAACCAAATTTGCCTGTGTAGATGGTCCGGACTTCAACGGCTACGAGGTAGACTTCGATGAGGCGATGTCCAGAAACCGGATGTATACCGACTTTGAAATCATCAAGCGGGATGAAACCTGCAATCTTCTGAAGAAGGAGGCGAACTGACATGGCACTCGATCCGAAAAAACATGAAATGCCCACGCAGGCCCCGGAGGTGCGTGCGCACAATTTCAGCGAAGTAGCACTCGGCTATGATGAAGCAACCGCGATCGCTGAGGCTTCCAGATGTCTCAACTGCAAAAATCAGCCATGCGTTTCCGGCTGTCCGGTCAACATTCACATCCCGGAATTCCTGGCCAAGGTCAAGGAAGGAAAGTTTGAGGATGCCTACCAGATTATCAGCCAGACCTCATCCCTTCCGGCTGTCTGCGGACGTGTCTGCCCGCAGGAAAGCCAGTGTGAATGCAAATGCACGCTTGGCATCAAATTTGAACCGGTCGGCATCGGCCGCGTGGAACGCTTTGTCGCAGATTATCACAATGCCAATAACACCGCCCCGGTCAATGTGCCGGAATCCAACGGCCATAAGGTAGCCGTTGTCGGCTCTGGCCCAAGCGGTCTTACCTGTGCTGGCGATCTTGCCAAGAAAGGCTATAAGGTCACCGTATATGAAGCCCTGCATAAAGCCGGCGGCGTTCTGGTATACGGCATTCCGGAGTTCCGTCTTCCGAAATCCATCGTTGCCAAGGAAGTTGATACCCTCAAGCAGCTTGGCGTTGATGTTGAGACCAATATCGTCATCGGCAAAACACTTACGGTTGATGAACTGTTTGATATGGGTTATGAAGCCGTCTTCATCGGTTCCGGTGCAGGTCTGCCGAACTTTATGAACATTCCAGGTGAAGCGCTTAAGGGAGTATACTCCGCCAATGAGTTCCTGACCCGCTCCAACCTGATGAAGTCTTATTTGGATGATCCGAACACACCGATCATGAAAGGCGGCAATGTGGCGGTCGTAGGCGGCGGCAACGTCGCAATGGACGCTGCCCGTACGGCACTGCGTCTTGGTGCCAAGAAAGTCTCCATCGTTTACCGCAGATCCATGGAGGAACTGCCGGCACGTAAGGAAGAAGTAGAGCACGCTCAGGAAGAAGGCATTGAATTCCTGCTGCTGCACAACCCGGTTGAGATTCTCGGATACAATAATCCGGATGATCCAAGAGACCCGAAGAACGGATTCGTTACCGGCATGAAGTGCGTGCGCATGGAGCTGGGTGAACCGGATGAAAAAGGAAGAAGACGTCCGATTCCGATCGAAGGCAGTGAATTCACGATTGATGTGAACACCGTCATCATGGCAATCGGAACTTCCCCGAATCCATTAATCAAGAACACCACCGATGGTCTTGAAGTGAATAAGCGCGGCGGCATCATTGTCAACGAAGACGGTCTTACTTCCCGCAATGGCGTCTATGCCGGCGGCGATGCCGTTACCGGCGCCGCGACAGTCATCTCGGCAATGGGAGCCGGAAAGCTTGCGGCAAAAAGTATTGATGAATACCTGTCCAACGCAGCCTGAAGTAACAGAAACATCATAATTGAACTGTCCCCAGTAAGAACGGACAGCTTCCAAAAAAAACTGATGCCTCCTATACAATCGATGTACAGGAGGCATTTTCTTTATCGCTGAGATCAGTAATGATTGCGGATATGCTCGCAAGCCGCATAAATTTTTCCGCAGTTTGCTTGGTATAGTGATTGGCGCCAGGAGGCACGGATTAGAACGGGAACGGCTCCAGTCCCTTACTGTTTATGCCTTCTTCAAATGCCATTGCAATGCGCCATACAGATTGGCATCATTGCCCAGTGCACACAGCACCAGTTTTGGACGCTTGCGGTAGGTTGGCTCAAACGGCCGATAACAGTCTTCCATTGCCCGGTTCAGATATTCCAGAAACATTGGTTCCCGGGAATAGCCGCCGCCAATGGCAATCACTTCCAGATCCAGAAGTGCCTGAACAGAACTGATGCTGGAGACAAGAATCTGACAGTATTCTTCCAATGCCTGTAAAGCTGCGGCTTCTCCTTCCTCCACTTTCCGAAAGTACGCTACGCCCCTTATTTTTTCAGGATCAACACCAATAAGATCCGCATACCGCTCCAAAAGCGCATGGGAACGCGTCAGCCTCCCCAGAGACACTTCCCGCTGCACAAAGCTTGCGTTCATCATGCCATACTCTCCGGCATTGAAATGAGAGCCACGATACAGCTGATGATTCAGAATCAATCCTGCCCCGACACCTGTACCGATCACAATGACCATGCCGTTGGCAACATCCTTCATGGAGCCAAGTTCCAACTCAGCCAGTGCGGCGCAATTGGCGTCGTTATCAATTGTGACACGTAAGCCGGTTCGGGCATGAAGCGCTTCCGCCAGGTTTCTGCCATTGAGATACTGCAGTGCGCCGCCATGATGAAAATACCCTGTATCGCTTTCGATCCAGCCAGGCGCACTGATCGCAATGCCATCAATGCGATCCCGATAGTTGTCCACAAGGCCCAGAAGAATTGCCTCAAACTCCTCCAGACTGGTTTTTGGCGTGCGAATCTTTTCGCCCTTTTCCTCAATCCCATTCTGAGACATCCATGCATGTTTGATGGAAGAACCGCCGATATCAATCACAAGATAGTGTTTTGCGTTCATGAAGCTTCCTCCGCATATGATCAGTTCTGTTTTGCGTTTATGAGATCCGTCTGAAACTGACGGGATACCGCCATCAGCCCTTCATACCAGGTGCGAAAATAAGGCTGCAGTTCTTCCGGGAGCTCCTTCAGCCGTGAGGCAATCAACGCCTCCTCCCTGCTGCGATCCAGCACCGGCAGCTTCTGTTCCAGTTTGTATTCTGCAATTTCCCGGACTGCCGCAAACCGTTTTTGAAACAGCTGTGTCAGTTCATGATCCACTTCACTGATCACAGCTCTGTTCTCTTCCAATTTATTCATAGGTATTCTTCTCCACTGACATTATATTAATGATTCGTTCCTCAGACAGAAAAAGAAGCAGGCATTACTGAAAACCTGCTTCTTCTTGGTTTCGATTTATTTTATCTCTGATCAGATGAGGAAGTACTTCAGGATGAACAGCACACTGAGGATATACAGCAGAACATTTACATCCTTGTACTTGCCGGTCAGAAGCTTGAGTATGGTGTAGCTGATGATACCGAACGCAATACCATCGGAGATGGAATACGCAAAGCCCATCATGGTAATGCAGTTGAATGCCGGGATTGCCTCGGTCAGATCATTCCAGTCAATCTTGGTAACCTGCTGCATCATCAGGAAGCCGACAACGATCAGCGCCGGGGCTGTCGCAAAGCTCGGGATCGTCAGGAACAGCGGGCTGAAGAACAGCGCAAGCAGGAACAGAATGCCGGTTACTACAGAAGTAAGACCTGTACGGCCGCCTTCGGAAATACCGGAGGAGGACTCAACGAAGGTTGTTACTGTGGATGTACCAAGTGCTGCACCGACGGTTGTCGCAACTGCATCGGCGAGCAGTACGCCCTTGATGCCGTCAAGCTGACCGTTTTCATCGAGCATATCGGCTTTGGAAGCACATCCGATAACAGTTCCCAGCGTATCGAAGATATCAACGAACAGGAACGCAAATACAACAACGATGAAGTCAATCGTATGCGTTGCGATGTAACTGAAGTCAAACTTCAGAAATGTTGGCGCCAGAGAAGCCGGGGCTGAGAAGATCTGTGTCGGAATAACAGAATAATAGCCAAGCTCCGGATTTGGAACATAGAGGCCAAGCAGCTGGGCAATGATGCCTAACAGCCAGGTGTTAAGAATGCCATACAGCATGTATCCCTTGACACCCTTAACCAGCAGTGCGGCTGTGCAGATTACACCGAACAGCGAAAGGATAACCGTAATACCCTGGTTGGTGAATGTACCGTTCGACAGTGAAGCATTGAAACCGAACAGGGTAACGAGTGTGGAACCATCTACGATCAGGCCTGCATTCTGTACGCCAATAAAGGTAATGAAGAAACCGATACCGACTGAAACTGCAGTCTTGAGTGTTGTCGGAATTGCGTTGAAGATTGCCTCACGCACATTTGTCAGAGAAAGAACGATAAAGATAACGCCTTCCACAAAGACAGCTGTGAGAGCGACCTGCCACGGGTAGCCCATACCAATACAGACGGTATAAGCGAAGTAAGCGTTCAGTCCAAGACCGGCAGACAGAGCAAACGGCTTGTTTGAGAACAGCGCCATACAGAAGCAGCCAATCGCAGAAGCTACTGCTGTGGCAGTGACGATTGCGCCAGCATCCATACCGGAAGCTGACAGAATGTTGGGGTTAACAGCCAGAATGTAGACCATTGTCATGAAGGTGGTAATACCAGCGACAAGTTCGGTTTTTACATTCGTGCCATTTGCCTCAAGTTTGAAAAGCTTTTCGAACATATAAAAAAGTCCCCCTTCTTTCCCATATACCGCGCAATATCTTCCTGTACTTTATCCCTTAGAACAGGAAGCATCTGAAAAGAAGTACCGTAGTCCCGCAGTTTTGGCCCGGGGTAGAGACACTTCCGCCAGATTCGAAAGCATATACGATATGATAGGACGCTTGAATTATAGAACATCAGACTATTTATTCAACCCTCGGAAGAAGGGAAAAAGTACACTTTTATTGATGATAGCGCTTTCAGAATCTCACGGCAGTCTCGAAAACATGTTATTATTTTTGGGTTAAATCGAAAGGTGGAGCAGTTATGGCTAATTTTGTCTTTATTTCACCAAATTTTCCACGAACGTATTATCAATTTCCAACGGCATGGAAAGAAGTCGGTGGAACCTCCCTCTGCATCGGTGAGGATCCGTATGAATCTCTCTCACAGGAACTGAAAGATTCCATGGACGAATACTATCAGGTTGGGTCAATGATGGATTATGACCAGATGTATCGTGCCGTTGCCTGGTTTGCACATAAACATGGCAAGATTGACTGGCTTGAAAGCAATAATGAATTCTGGCTGGAACAGGATGCCCGTCTGCGTACGGACTTCAATATCACGACCGGCGACAAGAGTGATTCGGTCATGCGCTACAAGACCAAGTCCAATATGAAAGCCTTCTATGAGAAGGCTGGTGTACCGGTTGCCCGTTACCATCTGGTAACAACTCCTGCCGAAGGAAAGAAATTCATAAAGGAAGTCGGCTATCCGGTCATTGTGAAACCGGATGATGGCGTTGGAGCCAATGCGACCTGGAAGA
>JAFWJY010000240.1 GCA_017514525.1 Solobacterium sp.
GCTGAGATTTACAATCGGAGCACCCATAAGATTATCGGATAAGGAAATATCCGTCACAAGTCCTTCGGTGATCCACTCTGTTCCATCTGACGCAGAGCCGGAATAATACTGTCCGGGCTTGGCTACTACCCCAAAGCTCACTTCACCGGATTGCGTATGCAGATTTCTGCCGCCCAGCGCAATGACATATTCACCCTGCTTCAGCGCATTGGACGCACCCAGCCGGATCGGCTCTACTTCAAACTCCGGATGCGTCAGCAGCAGTGCCAGTTCACTGCCGGAGTCATATCCGTACAGTTCCGCAGTGGACGACAGCCCATTGTCAAACCGGACAACATATTCCGCTTCATCTGAGATCCAGCGGGACGCTGTCAGGATCCAGGTATCCGTACCAATCGTCGCATAGACAATCCCGCTCATGATATGTTCACTCTGATCATTTACAGCGCTGATGCATACCAGCCGCGGCATAACATCCTGTGCCGTCTCCGTAATATCTGTGGTATAGCCTTCGATCTTGTTCTGTATGACACCGGAGTCATCCGTATTCGTATTCTGTGTATTGACCGTTGTCTGATGTTTCAGATTCTCATAGCCGATTGTCAGATACAGGTTCCACACCAATAACACAGCTGCAGCTGCCACCATCCACTTTTTCATCGGACCAGTCTCCTCCCCGGATTATTTCATTCTGCCCTGCTGCTGCCAGCAACAATCCCTGCCGGCGTTCCGCATGCCGGTTCAATACTTCCGCATTTACAGACAATGCGGTTTCTCTTGTATTTGCCTGCTGGGAAATATGGGCAAGTACGACCATCTTCGTACGTGCCGTTACAATGCGGTCGAGAATGGCCGCACAGTCTTCATTACATAAATGCCCGCTGTCTCCGGCAATGCGCATCTTCAGAAACATCGGACGGCTGGTAGCCATCAGTTGTTCCGTATCGTGATTGCTTTCCAGGATGATGTAATCTGCACCTTTCAGTTTCGGCAGATAGTCATCCTTTACATATCCGGTATCCGTAATATAAACAACCTTTTCCTGCCAGCTTTCAATCACATAGCCAACGGTATGCGGGGTATCGTGACTGAGATACAGCGGTGTGATCGTAAGATGCTCAATATGGAAGGACTGTTCCGGTATTACCGGAATCACCGCTACACCCGTCAGTTCCACTGGACTATAAATCCGGCATTCTTTGAACTGGGCAATCTGAGAAATATGATCGCTGTGATCATGGGTGATCAGCAGTGCGTCCAGATCCTTTATACTGACACCGACTGTTTCCAATGCGTTAAGCAGATAGCGCTTTGTTCCGCCGCAGTCAATCAGGATTGCGGTATTTTCATCCTGCAGCAGAAAACTGTTTCCCTTGGATCCGCTTTCCAGCAGTGCAAATCGCATCATGCGCTAGCACGGGAGGAATCCGTCGCATGGATTCCTTCGTTCTCCTTGATACATGATAAAGAAGTGCGTATGCGGGCCGGTCGCAAGACCGGTCATGCCGATCTGACCGATAATATCACCTTTATCAACAATTGTGCCGACCTCCAGCGGTGACGGTACATTCATATGTCCGTAATACGTCTCATAGCCGTTGTTGTGGTCAATGATGATGTAGTTGCCGTTGATGCCGTTGTAGGAGTTCACTTCAATCACACCACGGTCTGCCGCATAGATATTGCCATAACGGTCGTACGCATTCTGAATATCAATCGCACGGTGGCCTGCATAACAGCCCCAGTGACAGGAAATCGTCGGGTTGTCGACCGGCCACTGGAAGGTACCGGTACCGGTGCCCGGAATCTGCAGTGTACCGACTGCGATTACTTCGTTGATCGGCTGCAGCGTATCGACCGAAGACGTCAGGGAACCACTGACGAGAACACCATTGATCCATCGTTCGGAATACAGGGAGTTCTTGGAGCCGTCGACGCCAACCTGACGGCGTTCAAACAGACCTTCCCGCAAAGAGTCATCGGTCTGATAAACCGTCTGGGCAATGATCGGTTCCTTCTTCATGGATTCCTTGGTGACAACGATATCGATTGGAGAAGTAAAGTAGGTAACGCACAGTTCCATGCCTTCACTCAGGATCTGATCCGTACTGGAAATCTGATCCCGGTTGATATTCATAACCTGGGTTGCGGAAAGGTCGTGGTTCTTGGAGCCGACACCGGCAACCGTATCATAGGTCTTGACCGTATAATATTCGCGTTCTGTGTTATCGCCATATTCGAGATAATCCAGGACGGCGGCTTCCGTTGTCCGGATTTCTTCCGGAGCTGCGTAAGCTTCCTTCATCATGATCGTCTGCAGCACGGTAACACCAACCGAACGGGAACCATAGGTCTTGAGCTGAGGGGTGGTTTCCCCGCGGTTCAAAATAGCCAGGTCCTCACTGGAAATAAAGCAGGTCAGATAGGAATTCATTGCGGTGTTGAAGAGATCTTCATTGGATACATAGATCTCCGCATAGACACCGTTTTCATCCGAGAATTCAACGCCGGTGCACTTCAGGGTAAACAGCCGGTTTTCCAGTAGATAATCACAGATTGCCTGATCGATATTCTCATAGGTGAGATAACTCTGTTCCGGAATCAGATATACATCCGTGCCCAGATATACTTCCGAGTTCGGATAATCCTGTGCATACAGATCCTGATATACCGTTTTCAAAAACGCATTCAGAACAGAACGGTCTTCCAGAACGCCGACAAGTTCACCATTGCTGTAAAGGCGGTATACCTCGTGCGGTGTACTGTCGACATGGAGCGTGCGCTGTGAAAGCAGCGACGGACTGTCGCCTTCCAGCGCAAGATATGCCGGGGCAGTCTGCTTCAAAAGGCGCGGTATTCCATACACCACTCCAACTGCCGCTATCATACAGAACAGTATTTGAATAAATCGTTTCATCGTTCGTCTCGCTTATGCATTGCGCTCGATGCTCATGAGCGCATTTGTCTTTGGTTCAAAGGCAAGATAAATTCTTCTTGTCGCACCGTTACGGTGTTTCGCAACATTGATTTCCAGCTCTTCGCTGCCGGTGTTTTCCGCCTCCTGCTTGGCTTCATCATCATAGTAGGATTTTCGAAAAAGCAGCATAACGATATCGGCGTCCTGCTCGATTGCACCGGATTCACGCAGATCGGACAGCTGCGGACGCTTGTCTTCCCGTGATTCAACATTACGGGACAGCTGCGACAGCGCAATGACCGGTACTTCCAGTTCTCTTGCCAGTGCTTTGAGGCTTCTGGAAATTTCCGATACTTCCTGTTGACGGTTGACTTCACCGCGGCCGCCGCCATTACCGGTAATCAGCTGAATATAGTCAATCAGCACCATGGAAAGGCCC
>JAFWJY010000020.1 GCA_017514525.1 Solobacterium sp.
CGTTGGAAGCCGCCTCATATGCGGCAATCGTCAGTTCCACATTGCTGGATTTGAAGGACAGGCAGATGTCATGGAAATCGAGTTCTTCCAGAATCTCAACATGACGCTGGGCGCTTTCAACCATTGCCTCGGCACAGGGTTTGCCATATTTTGCCAACAATGGCTTCTCCAGAGAACCGCTGTTGATGCCAATCCGGATCGGAACCTGACGTTCCTTGCATTTGGCGACAACTGCTTCCGTATGGGAGCGTTCTCCAATATTGCCGGGATTGATGCGGATCGCATCCACACCCTGATCCAGGCAGTTTAGTGCCAGCAGGTGATTGAAGTGAATATCGGCGACCACCGGAATATGAATCTCTTTCTTTAATGCCGCAATCGAAAGGCTGTCTTCTTCATCCAGAACTGCAACACGGATCAGTTCACAGCCATGTGCTTCCAGTTCATTGATCTGTTCCGCACTGGCTTTGATATCCTTGACCGGTACATTGGTCATGGATTGCAGAACACAGCGATTCTGTCCGCCGATCTGAATCGGACCGACATGAATGGGTCTTGTTTCTGTACGTTTCATGGGTTTACCTCGCGTCTGTATTATGGCATTCCAGACCGCATTCGAAAATATCTTCCATTCAGGAATCCTTTATGCTAGAATACCATTTGCGAATTGAAACAGGAGGATGGACAATGCCCAGAGAGAATATTACATTTAAGTGCAGTGTCTGCGGAGAAGAAAACTACATCGGCACCCGTAACAAGCGTAAGCATACGGATAAGATGGAAATCAAAAAGTACTGCCCCCGCTGCAACAAGAAGACAGTTCACAAGGAGAAAAAGTAATCTCAGGATTACTTTTTTTGAAATTCAATGAAGATCGAAACACTTCCGATAGGCCTCTATGGTGAAAATTCCTATATCCTGCATGACAACGGTCATGTGCTGTTTATTGACCCGGGCCGGTTTGGAAAAGAACTGGCCGCTCATGTAAATGCCAATGAAACAGTAGACGGCATTCTTCTGACGCATGGACATGAAGACCATACCGGGGCTGTGGATGATCTCTATGACATCTATCACTGCCCGGTGTATCTGCATGAAGGGGATTTTGATATGGTAAATCCCTCGTTTGGCAAAACCAGTTTTGCGACGCCGGTGTATGCCCCGCTGACAAAACTCGTACCAGGAAAGATGCAGATTGGAGCGTTTGAGATTACCGTAATCCCGACGCCTGGTCACTCCAAAGGCTCAGTACTGATTCAGTACCGCAACCGGGTCTTTTCCGGTGATACGCTGTTTGCCGGATCTATTGGAAGAACGGATCTCTTTGGCGGGAATGAAACCGAAATGGTGGAATCTCTGCGGCTGATCAAGGAAACCCTGTCGGATGATTTATGGGTTTATCCAGGGCATGGGGAAGCGACAACGATCGGTCAGGAGAAACAGACCAATCCGTTTCTGTATTACCTAAAGGCAGAACTATTCTGAAAAAAGACAGACCCGCCTGATGCGAATCTGTCAGAAGAGATCTAACCCGGGAGCTATTTTTCCCGACAGGTTATGTTGTACGTAAGGACATATCCGTCCGGTAATACAAGTTTGACAATGGCCTCTTTCAGAGGCTTTTTGTTTGAATCGTGATCTGTCTGCGGGGATTTCGGCTGTATCGCAGACGTGTCTTTTGCGGGAATCGCGTTGTTATTTGGCTGAAACGGGTGAGCCATTTCTTTTTCTCCTTTCTTTTAGGCAGGTGTTTCACTGCGGATGACATGGTAGTCATAGACGGTATGTTCGTGTTCATTCAGTTCGATCTGCAGTACTTCCGGGTATGGCGCAAAGATCGATACGGTTGCGCCGTTATTGGTTAATGTGATGCCAAAGGATACGCCGTTTTCCTCATAGCTTCCTTCCTCCAGCCGTTCATTTTTGACTTCACACTTGAGAAATGACAGGACGGAGGCTTCCTGGCCAAGCAGTTCATTGGCTTTGCGGATATTGATCATCGTGCGCAGCTGATTCTGTGTGTTATCCAGGATGATTGCGGTCAATGTGACGCAGAGCAGAAACAGCACCAGGAAGTACAGGGACACAAAGCCCTGATCAGATGTGGCCAAGGCAGCGTGTTTCCGGTTCCTGGTCAAAATGGGCATAGGTGACATAGATTCGCTCATCCGATAGTTCAAAGGTGACATCGGAAAGATTCGTCAGAAAGATCTGGGTTCCTGGATCAATGAGATCAAGATTCCCGTTGCGCAATACCAGGCGCTGGCGTTTATCGTGATGCAGAAAACTCAGCTCACTGCCATTACACTCAAATTCAGAGGAAACATTGATCACATGGCGCAGTTGGGCAATGGCGACTTCATCCTGATAACTATCCGGAATGGTGATCATACGGGCCAGCGTGGAAACCAGTACCAGCGCCACCGGAATCAGAAACGCACAGACGAGCAGGGTAATCAGTAACTGCTCGAGGATGTATCCGCTTCGCCGGTTTCTTCGCCGGAAGCTGTCGGATCTTCGCTTTCTTCGGTACATACACATTCCCCAATAGAGCTGACTGCCAGTTCATAATCCGCATTGGATAAAGCGGCTGCCTCCTTAAGCTGGTTTCGCGCGGAAACAACAGACTGCACTGTATGCTGCACCAGCAATGCTGCCAGGGATATGACAGCTATCGCAATCAGTGCGTCACTCAGCACAAAGCCGCTAGCGGATGACAAGTGTGCCCGGCCCAAGTTCCAGTACGACATCCTGCGTGTGACTGCCGCGGTCAAAGGTGAGTGTCCGTGCCTGATTGATCGTTCCGTTTTCCTGAAAGCGAATGGCTGGATAGGATTGTTCCGTTTCATCTTCATAGTCTGTTGTTTCTCCGGTAAGAATTGCCTCAGATTTGATGCGGGTGTACTGGCTGGGAAAGCGGAAGAACGCTTCCGACGTAAAGCGGGTTTCCTGCAAGACAAGTGTTGTAAGAATGGACAATACAGCCAATGCGACCAGCAGCTCCAGCAGGGCAAAGCCGCTACGATGCGACTGCCTGCCCGCCTGAGATCGAAATGGTGCGTCCATCATCGCAATGGGTCTGTTCTTCATTCAGAAGTCCTGCGTTAATCAGATCACTGGTGCTGCCTGGGTTTTCATCGTATTCGAGGTGATACTGCAGAATGGCTGAATCCACCGTCTTTGTTAAAGCATTGCAGCCTTTTTTGTCCACGATCGTCAGGGTTTTCTGAATGTTTGGAACACTCAGCAGAAACAGTATCGCGATGATCGTGACAACGATGACCATTTCCAATAAGGTAAAGCCTTTCACTTGAAGCAGTTTTCGGTTCATAAAGTACCTCCTTTACAGTTGTGTCAGGATCTGCAGCGGCAGCATCAGCACCTCATACACCAGAATCAGGATGACGCCAATGCAGGCATAGGACAGAATCTGTACGCTTTTGGTAATGCGCTTGCACTGGCGGATGCTGCGCTGGCGGGCCATTTCCAGATACCGTTCCAGAATGGATTCCATTTCCGAGGAATACAGCGCGATTTTAAGAAACCGCAGCAGGGAAGGATCCAGCCAGGGAACATCGAGTGCTTCTTCAAAGGAATCCCCGTTCACGAGTGCAGTCTCAATCGTTCTGGCCAGAAAGCAGATGACGGGTTTCTGTTCAATGGATGCCAGAATCCGCAGGCTTTCCCGCGTTGGCACATGCATGCGCACGCACTGCAGAAAGAAACGAATGAAATCTGTGGATTCATACTGAATGTAGATCGAATTTGGCGCATATTTCGCACACAGCAGATAACCCTGAATGCGATGGCTCTTCTGTCGGAAAAACAGAAGTACGGCTGACGCAAGCAGTAGTACCAGAATGACACTTCCGCTTAACAGCCGGAATCCAACCCGCAGCAGATCATAATGTGTGGATTCCACATGAAATCCCTTCATCATGGATAACAGGGGCGGAAAACAGAATTCATTGAACAGAATGACGCCAGCCAGCGTACAGAGAAACATCATGCAGGGATAGAAGAGCCCCTTGCGGTATTCCTGACGCTGCTGCTGTTCGCCATTGACCACTTCCAGACAGAGCGACAGCGCTTCCGAAAAAGACAGACATTTCAGAAAGCCTTCCAGATACATGCGATAAGCCTTCGGGCAGTAATCAGGAAAGAAGGAAGTCAGCTCCTCTCCGTTTTGGAGCCTTGTTTCAATTTCCTGAAACACCATCTGGTTGGCAGGGGATTCCAGCAGATGAAGCGTATCCTGAAGGGTGAAGCCATTTGCCATAAGCCGTGCGATGCCTTCATAGTCCAGCCGGTCAATTGAGGTCCTGCGCTGCCTGAGCTTCTTCCACCACACCGCGTGCGATTGCCTCCTGGATCGCCTGGCTGAGTGGGTGGAAGGAACTGCTGGTTCGTTTATTTGCAAAGTAATATTCAATCTCCTTTCTATCCATAACTTCGTACACACCGATCTTTCCGCCTGCTGGGTTGTCGTAAAGGCGCTGATTGCTCATGCCGGACAGGGTGTCTTCCAGCTGCAGCGGGCTTACCCCAAGATCGATGAGACGGTTGATGGCATTGACGCAGGACCCGGAATGGATGGATGTCAGCACCAGATGACCGGTTAGGGAACATCGGACCGCCATTTCGGCTGCTGTGGAATCACGGATCTCCCCGATCATGATGATGTCCGGATCATGCCGCATCAGCTGCTTGATTCCATCCGCATAGGACAGATGCCGTTTGTCATTGACCGCAAGCTGTACGTATTTCTCACTCAGTACTTCGATCGGGTCTTCCAGCGTGAAGATCTTTTTGTCCTGAACTTCGTTCAGTATCGTATAGAGCGTTGTGGTCTTCCCGCTTCCGGTTGGCCCGGAGAATACATACAGTCCGCTGCGATGCGAACAGATCGAAGACAGCCAGTCGCATAGATGGGGATCGGCAGACAGATCCGGGATCGTAAGTGCTCCGTGATTGTTCAGGATGCGCAGGACACCGCTTGTGACCTTATAGCTGCTGACGGTCGCAAACCGCAGGGCAAGCTTTTGTCCGATTACATCCGCCTCAAACCGGCCGGTCTGTGGTTCCAGAGATGCGGAAAGATCAAGATTAGCCCGATACATCAGATAATGAAAGAACCGGATGTCATCCTCGTGCGCACGGACACGCCGTATTCTTCCGTTTACCCGCATTTCAATCTCACAGCGATTCCCCTGAACATTGAGATGAATATCGGTCACATGATGCTTTAAAGCCAGTGTTAAGATCTGATTGAGTCGTTCTTCCATTTCCGCCCTCCATCTATCTAATTCCCCGGTTTTAAAAAATCCCCGCAAAAAAGTTGAAAAAAGTCTGAACTTTTTTTGCGGAATCGTCTGAATCCGCATATATATGCGGTTTCAATTGACAAACGTTTAGTGTTCAATAAAATATTGTTGGTAGGAGAGAGGTACATATGATTCTTGTAAATGATTTAAAACCAGGCACAACATTTGAACACGAAGGGAATATCTATTCGGTTCTCGATATCGACCATAACAAGACTGCGATGCGTCAGATGATCGTCAAGGTCAAGGTAAAGAATCTCCGTACCGGTGTAATCAATGAAATTTCATTCACCGGCGGCGACAAGGTCGAACAGGCTCATATTGATAAGAAGGAGATGCAGTATCTCTACGATGACGGCGAAAACCTCGTCTTCATGGACAATGAGACCTATGAGCAGATTGAGATTCCAAAGTCCCGTCTGGATTGGGAAATGCAGTTTATGAAGGAAAACGATACAGTTACGATTTCCATGTATGAAGGCAGTGAAATCCTCGGTGTCATTCTTCCGGATAAGGTTGAACTGCAGATCGTCGAATGCGAACCGGCTGTCAAAGGCGATACCGCAACATCCGCAACCAAGAATGCCAAGGTTGAGACCGGTCTTGATATCCGTGTTCCGCTGTTCATCCAGAACGGCGAGATGGTTCTCATTTCAACCGCTGACGGTAAATATTCCGGACGCGCGTAATCCAGTCAGAAGAGTCTGCGAATGCAGGCTTTTTTCTTTGAAATTCTTTGAACTTGCCGCGCGATTCCGGAATTCTTACGGTATAATAATTTTTGCCTGTCAGAAGGCAGGATTCTTTTTGTGAGTTTAAATAGAGATATGACTGATTCAAAGGAAAAGAAAAATCAGAAATCAGTACGCCATGATTTTCTGCAGGGGCAGGTAAACGCCGCGGAAGCGATCATGCGTGCTGCCCAGTTTGAAATCAATGCGAAAAAGCTTCCGGATGTAAGACCCTGCAAGAATTCAGTACAGGCCTGGAAGCAGTTTACGATGTACTTCAATATCTGGATCAAACATGTGTTTGGCAAGAAAGAACGAAGTGCAGACGGCAAGGTCAGCCGGAAAGATGATCCGCTGGCTTATGAGGGCATTGGTTCTTATTTACTGAAGTCATTTGGACACTGGGCATGGATGCTGATACAGGAAATCATTGTTGTAATCGCTCTTGCATTCAACTGGCTGTTTGTGAAGATCGGAAAGCTTTTCGGGTTTATCGGCTTTCAGATCGGTCGCTTCTTCAAGTGGATCAAGGATCGGTTATACTGGCTGTCCTTGAAGAATGACATCAAAGGACGCAATACGAAAACTAGGGTCAGCGCCTTTATGGAGAAGAAGCGTGTGCAGCGCAATGAACGTGCAACTGAACGCAAAGTACAGCAGATTGAACGGGAAACGCTGCGCAAAGAAGAAGCTGCCCGCAGAGCCGCTGTTCGCAAGGAAGAGGAAGCGATCCGTCAGGCCCGCTATGAAGAAGCCGCTGCGTTGAAACATACGCAGGAAATTGAAGCGGAAATCGCTGCGATTGCCCTGCGCAGAAAGCAGGAAGAAGAACGCGTTCACGAGCAGATCCAGAAGAAGGAAGAAGCAGAAAAACTGCTTCTGGAAGCCAAACAGACGGAAGAAAAAGAACGTGCAATCTTCGAGGCACAGCGGGCGGAACAGGAAAAAGCCCGTGAGGAAGCTGCCCGTCAGGCAGAGGAAGCCAAGGCTAGACTTGAGATTCTTCGTAAAGAGGATGAAGAGCGCAAACGTCTTGCGGCTGTGCGTGAAGAAGAGCTGAAACGCCTGCAGGAAGAAGAGGCTAGACTCAACGAAGAAAAACGCCTCGAGGAAGAACGCAGGATCGCGGAAGAAAAGCGTCTGGAAGAGAAAAAACGCCTGGCTGAACAGCGGGCAGCTGAGGAAGCTGAACGCAGGGAAGCAGAAAAGCGCCTGGCGGAAGAAAAACAGGCCGCAGAAGAAAAGCAGCGTGCTGAAGAACAGCATGTCCTTGAAGAAAAGCATAAGTCCGAGGCTGCAGCGGAACGCCTGATGGCGGAGGTCCGCACCGGCGACCATAAGTCCGCTGCAGTAGGAGAACCTTCCGGTGAGACCCTGAGCAGGGAAGAAGCACTGAAGGAACTGCGCCTGGAAGAAGAGGCGGAGGCCGAAGCTGAAAAGACAAATGTGACGGAAACCGCAGCTGAACCGGAAGCTGAAATCCTAACTGCTGAAACTGTGGTGAAAGAGCCAGATGTTGAAGCTCAGACGGAACAACCTGATACAGAAACAAACGATCAGGCAGCACAGGTACTTGCGGCAGAACGCAAAGCGGATGAAGCGATGCGTGAGCTGCAGTTGAAAAAGGAAGAAGACGAGCGCAGACAGCTCGACGAGAAACGGGAACAGGAAGAAGCAGCGTATCTGCGGAAACGTTCGGCAGAGCTGAAAAAGCCTGTCACTCCTTCCGCTCCAAAACCAAGCTTTGCGGCATCTACCATGCGCAATGCGGTTAAGAGCCTGCCTGTAACCATGCCGCACGTGAATATTCCGAATGCGGAAGAACGGGAACGGCTGGTAACCGAGGCAAGGGATACTACTTCGAACTTCATCCGGCGCACAATCAAGCGTTCGGAACTGCCGATGGTATTAGGCAATCCGGCAGAAGCAATCAAGCTGACGTCCATCAAGTATGCGATCATCGCTCTTATTACTGCCGCATCATCCTATATCGGTGTTCTGAATCATTCCGTGGTTTCGGAAGAACCGGGCGGAGGAAGCTTCGTGTTGCTGTTTCTGGCCATCCTGCTGTTAGGGGCAGGGCTTGAAATTGGCGGCGGTTACCTCGCCGGAACACTGCTGAATCGCGTAATGAATGTTTCACCGACCGCGGTACTGGAACGCAACAGTGTTTATACGATAATCTCCGGTGTATGTTTCTCTCTGGCAGGAATCCTGCTGATCTTCAATAAAGAGAAATTCCTCGCGGTGTTTGCGGCATTACTGCTGCTGGCGATGATTGGTCATATCTGGGTGCTCTATCGCGTCAGCGAGCGGAAAACCGGATATTCACTGCTGGTATATCTGCTGGTTGCATTTGCGATCATCGCGGTGATCATGCTGGCGCTGATTGTTATCCGCAATCCAATCATGACTATCTGGAGTGCATTAAAGTGATATGGAAACGTATCACTTTTTTAATCTTTTATATTACTATTAACTTATGAATAATTTGAAACAGGGTGTACCCGTTAATCAGACAATTGCGAAGCGGATTCCAGTCAGCCGTGATCAGAAGGCCTGGAAGTTTATTCGCGATGTGACGAATACCTCGCTTGCCAATCTCAGCAAAACTGCAATTGAAG
>JAFWJY010000241.1 GCA_017514525.1 Solobacterium sp.
GTTCAGTATGCGGATGAGACAAGCAGTGATACGGCCTTTATCCTGCATACCTCCGGTACGACCAGTGGTGCCGGAAAACCGGTACCGCTCTCAGACCGCGCTATGAATGCCGCGGCTGCGACCTTCTATCAGATGCAGGATCTGAAGCTGCCCTGGGAGAAACTGGTCACGGCGGTGATCGTTGATTTAAGCAATGCCTACGGCATCGTGGATCAGGTCCATCTGCCATTTGCGATGGGTGCTGCGGTCGTCACAACCCCAGGGGGTGTATTGAACCCATGGTTCTGCAAGGCCATTCCGCATCATCACATTACCTTCCTGTTTACGATCAGCGCCATGTTTGAACGCTGGATCAAGGCATCGGAAAAGCTGAATCTGGATTTCTCCAGCCTGCGCTTTGCGGTACTGGGTGGGGCGGCCGTATCTGCCGCAGACAAGCACCGCTATTACCGCTTCATGCAGGAACATGGTGCCGGTGAAGTCACGCTGCTGAATGGATATGGCATTTCCGAACTGGGCGGTGCCTGCTGTCTGTCTACGCCAGATCTGGATGACGAGGCCATAGGCTACCCATTACCAGATGTCAACATTCGCCTTTACAACGAGGAACAGGATCAGTACCTCAGTCCTGCGGATGCGCCATGCGAAGGTATTCTGTACCTGAATTCACCTTCGCTTGCCACACCAGAGCTGAATGGGGAGTCACTCTTCCAGCTGAACGAAGTGAAGGGTCTTTCATATATCTGTACCAATGATCTGGTAAAGGTTGATCAGACTGGGAAACTGACCTTTCTGGGAAGAGCCGGACGTTACTTCATCAATGAGGAAGGACGCAAGTATGAAGCAGGGCGCGTGGAAACTGAATTTGCCCGTCAGGATGGCATTGAAAGCTGCTGTGTGGTGCCGGTCTATGTAAAGACAACGCATGACAATATTCCAATGCTGTGCATAAAACCAATAGAAGGCGGGGAGGATGGCAAAACGGTGATCCTGAGCGCATTCAGACAGATTTTTATCACAGATAAGACCCTGGAACCGGATCAGCTCCCAAGCCGCGTTCTGATTGCGGCAGAACTTCCGCGCAACGGAAATGGAAAGCTTGACCTGTTCAAGATTAGCCGTGGGGAGGTGGAAGGTGAAACCTTCACCATCCAGCCGGTAAACAGGCTGAATCAGCTGATCGACTTCCATCTTGTGCCGTATGAAGAAGGCAGAGCGGATATGATCAAGGAAGTATTTGATGGTATTTCGGCAGAACTGAAGAACAGTCTGCCATTAAATACAAACAAACAGCAGACAAAGGAGAACAATGAAATGAAGAACACGAAGAAGGTATTTGAAAGTTTTAATTCGATGAATCGCATGGGCATGCAGATGATGAAAAACGTCATGGGCAGAATGGGGCAGATGTATGGCAATAACTGCGCAAACGATATGCCGTTCAATGGAATGCCGGATTTTACGAAGATGATGGATGGCATGAAGCAGATGAATGAAAAAGCTGCAGAAAACATGAAGACGATGAACGATAAGGCCTTTGCCGGCATGAATGTCATGAACCAGAAAGTGACAGGGAAACTTCCGGAAGCTCAGGAAGCGGCACAGCAGATGGCCCAGGCTATGGTTCCGACCATGCGTCAGCAGATGAATCAGATGATCGGCTGTATGCGCCAGATGAATGCCGCTGCTCTGCAGATGATGCAGATGTCCTTTGAACAGAATGTCAAACTGATGAACCAGATCATGGACAGCGTTGAAAAGATGGCAGGCACTGCACCAGCAGAAACACCTGCAGCAGAAGCAGCAGCCCCGGAAGCACCAGCAGCCGAAGCACCGAAAGAAGCTAAGAAAGCCGAGAAGAAACCCGGTAAGAAAAAGGCTGCCAAAGCCGCAAAAGAATAAAACAGCAACTCCTCATCACTGAGGACTACCACAATAAGGGGGTTATACCGTTTGAGTGACGATAAAAGAAGGCGTGTGATTGAGCGTCTGGCGGATAAAAGCATCAATGAACAGCCGCTGTGGCGGTATCTGAAGGAACGAAATACCATGGATGCCATTCAGCTCTGCCGGACCGCTGTCATTGACTGCGCCGCTGCTTATACGTACGGTCAGATGTTTTCCCTCTGGGAACAGTATGCACGTGTATTTTCTGCCCTGGATATGACAGAGCACAGTCATGCCCGTGTGGGCATTGCCGGTACGATTTCAGCCGAACCATTGTTTGCCTTTTTCGGTCTGAATATGACCGGGGCAGAGGTATCCATGTTGTCCTATCCGGACTTTTTGCCAGGCGGCTACTGGAAGACCATGATTGAACGGGAACATCTTACCGATCTGATCCTCTCAGACATCATGATCACACCGGAACAATGGTCATTGTTGCTACAGACAAAACAGGAGCTTGGACTTCATAACATCATTCTCCTGCATTCGAGGCTTGGCGGGCCATGTACGGGGCCGGCTGAGATGATCTATAACGAATACAACTACCATGCCTTAAAGAATATTGATGACACAGTATTTATAGATGATCTGCTGAAGCAGTATGCAGGTGCTCCAATTACCTATGGGTCCGATGATCCGGATCGCATTGCGATTATTACCCATACCTCCGGTACTACCAAAGGAACGCGAAAACCGCTTCCGTATACAAACCGGTCTATGAATACCGTGCTTACAAACTACGGCAGTGGCTGGCATCAGCCAACAGAACCGGCAGGCACACAGTTTCGTTATCTGGCAAGTTTTGATTTCAGTTCTTTCCTCAGCATCAGTTCGATGAATTCCTATTTCTGCAACGGGGATACTGTCGTACTGACATTCTTTGGCTTTCTGCATCCGAAGTTTATCCGGGCAGTAGACTATTATCAGATCAATGTTCTGTTTACCTCCGGGTTTATGATCGACAGCTGGCTTCAGCGCACCGATATCGATGAAATTGATTTCTCTTCCCTGAAGGTATTCTCCTGCGGCGGATCGTATCTGCCATCCGAGAAACTGAAGAAGTATCGGGACTTTCTGAGAAAACATGGTTATACAGGCGGTATTCTGCGCGGCTATGGCATGTCGGAAACCGGAGGGGCTCGGATTCGGCTTTCCGCAGATTCCATGGAAGACATCCTTGGCTATCCGGTACCGCCGGAAAACTTCCGTATTCAGGATGAAACGGATCA
>JAFWJY010000242.1 GCA_017514525.1 Solobacterium sp.
CACATGTTGTCATTTTACCTGTTCCATAGAATACATTGTCATAAGCTTCACAGCCGGCTTGCACTACTATACTACCTTTTTGATAACATTTGTTTCCTATTGCCATACCATTTATTACTTGGCAGCCGACGGATGTTGATTTTCATGAAATCCTTTCCGGCAGCTATGACGAGTATATTACCGGGTATTTTGAAAAACTTGCCATGGTATGCCCCAAGACGGATATCTTGCTTCGATTTGCCCATGAGATGGAACTGCGACCGCAGTACCAGGAATCCTGGTATTCCTGGCAGGGATATGATCCGCAGTTATATATCGATGTATGGAAACATCTGGTAACCATCAGCCGGAAGATTGACCCGAACATCAAATGGGTATGGTCTCCAAACCGTGCAGACGATTATTCCATCCCGTATTACCCGGGAGATGAATATGTAGACTATGTTGGCCTGTCGGTTAATCTGCCATCTGATAAAGCACCCCGTTTCAAAGACTTCTATGACTTTTATCGCAATGAGCGGGGAAAGGAGGTACTTGAGTCTTTTGGCAAGCCAATCATCATCTCAGAAGCTGCATTCTGTGATGGCGATGGTACCGCCCGGGAAGACTACTTCCGCAGCATCTTTGACTGGTACCGGCAGGACCCGTCAATTACCGCAATTGTATTTTTCAACTATGACGTATCTGATACCCAGCAGTATCAGTTTACGGACGATCAAGACTGCCTGAAGATTTTCAGCGAAGGAATACAGTCTCTGCAGTAATTCCATAACTCCGAATAGGGAGGGGGACATGCATATGAGAAAGTTTGTTGTACTGATTCTCGACATCCTGTTTATCGCTGGCTTCCTGTATACCGGTCGAACCTATACGCAGGAACATGTACAGTGGCATGTGGATAACAGTATCGAATCCTTTGAAGAAGTGACGAAAGGCCTGAGCGGTCTTTTAACCAATTACCTGCTTGGCGAACAGAAGATCTGCAATAACTGGGCACGCTACATCAATGGCGAACACCTGACGATGGAACAGGCAATCGAGTTTCTTCATGTTTCAGAGCGGGATGACATCATGGCCCATGTAATTTACATGGATGACGGAACCTATTCCGGTCTTTCCACGATTTCTTCCGGGGAAAATGAAAACTTGAATTCTGTTTCCTATGCACATCTGGATGTTCTGGAGTCCATTGACCTCTCTGCTTTTTCGGAAGACAAGATTGACGCATTGCGGGTATTTGTAAACCCGATTAATAACGAGCGTTCCTTTGGTTTCTATCATCCGGTTACCCTGTATGATGCGGAAACGGAAACAGAAAGAAGCGCACTGTTGATTCGTATTGTCAAAGTATCTGAAGTAGAAGCGCAGGCGGAATATCTGTCGGGAAAGTATGCCGATCTTGAAGTGGCAATGATTGATCAGGATGGCGACTACATTCTGAAAGGTGAGGAATTCCGCTACAACAATTTCTTTGAGTGGATCAAAAAGGAAAGCAACCGCAATCAGGAAGACTACAAAGCGATGATCAGCAAAAAAGCCGGACACTTTGTTGTTCAGGATCATGAAGGTGAAAGGAATGTCGTTGCCTTTACGCCGATGGAGTATCGCTCCGACCG